>NZ_JBHWIJ010000006.1:34243-70072 GCF_042732255.1 Kitasatospora sp. NPDC059803
CGCTGGGTCCGCCCGCGGCCGGGGGGAGGCGTCTCATACCAACCCCCCCCCCCACACCCCCCCGCCCTCCCGGGCCCCCCCCCACATCCCCCCCGCCAAACCAACGGGACCCAGCCGGCCGACACCAACTGGAAGAAGTCCAGCTACCGCACCTCTACATGAATGAGTCCAAGGGATCCGGGTCGGCCGCAACGAGGCTCACTGCGCCTGCTCAGTCCCGGCGCCGCAGGTAGTAGGAGATCGTGACGACCGCGAGCAGCGGCCCCCACAGCAGCAGTGGGGCGTAACAGGCGTCCATCACGACGAGCGCCGGCCCGGTCGGGGCTCCCTGCGCCCCTCCGAAGCCGCCCGCCCGGGGGATCGTCAACAGCATCACAACGGCCGCGCCGAGCAACGCCGGAATCACCGCCGCCAGCGGCGCGACACGCTTCCCCCCGATCAGCGGGATCCAGCCCGGCACCACCTCGCCCCAGGGCTTGACCAGCCCGAGGGTGAGCAACGTGAGCCCTTCGGCACCCAGGCTCATCGCGATGCACATGACGCTGAACCAGCCGGGGATGTCCAATCCCGTGGTGTTGAACCCCACCGGCATGCCGACCCCCATCGCGATCCGCCAGATCCCGGACGGCACAGCGGTGAGTGCCGCAATGTGCGCGACTCGGACCACCCAACGGGCAGGAGACCGACTCTCGGAGGCGGCAGCGGCTGTCGGTGTCCCAAACGTGACCATGGCCCCATGCTGTCTCGCGGTCCGCCCCGCCGAATCATGCGCAAGGTCCAACTCGACTCCCCCGCGCGGAGGATGCAGAACCCCGGCTTCGACCGGACAGCCGCCGACACCCCTTGGACTCATTCATCTGGACACACCACAGCGCAGGAAGTCGGCCAGCCCGACTTCCTGCGCCAAACAACTAACGGGACCCCGGCTGGCCGACACCAACTGGAAGAAGTCCAGCTACCGCGCCCCTGGCCCATTCGAGGCCGGAAGATGACCAACAAACCGGGGCCGCCCGGCACCGAAGTGCGCCGGGCGGCCTCGGCGCCGGGACGTCCGCGGCCTCAGCGGCCTCAGCGGCCTCAGCGGCAGAGGGCGGCTTCCACCAGGCCCTCGACGTGCTTCATGGCCGCCGGGTCGGCCGGCCGGTTCGTCACGGCGATGTTCGCCGCAGCACTGCCGTCCTCCGTGACGCCGCCCCGGGTCTCGTAGCCCGGGAAACTGCCACCGTGGCCCCAGTAGAGCCCGCCGCCGCAGGGCAGGGGCTTGCTCACGAGGCCGAGCCCGTAAGCGGCGCCGGGGCCGAGGTAGTCGGCGGGGACGGTCTTCTTCATCTCGGCGAGCTGGGCGGGCCGGAGCAGGTCGCCGTGGAGGAGTTCGGAGAAGAACCGGTTGAGGTCGGAGTTGGTGGAGATCATCTGACCAGCTGCCCAGCCGAAGGACGGGTCCGTCTCCGTGACGTCGCCCAGCGGCGCGTCCGGGGTGTCCCGGTAGTAGCCCTTGGGGTGCGGCTCGCGGATGGTCACGTCGCCGGGGGCGGGGAAGTAGGTGTGGCGCAGGCCGATGCGCTTGACGATGCGGCGGTCGATCTCCGCCGCGAGCGGGCGGCCGGTGACCCGTTGGACGATCAGGCCGGCCACGATGTAGTTCGTGTTGCTGTACTTGGACCGGTCGCCCGGGGCGAAGTCGGCCTTGAACTTCAGTGCGGTGTCGAGGAGGTCGCGCGGCTCGTAGTAGCGGGGCGGGACATCGCCCTTGAGGTAGTCCGGGAGCCCGCTGGTGTGCTGGAGGAGCTGGCGGACGGTGATCTTTCGCCCGTCGATGCCGTCCCCGCGGAGGAGGCCCGGCAGGTAGGTCTCGACGGGGCCGTCGAGGTCGATCTTCCCCTCTCCGACCAGTTGCAGCACGACCGTCGCCGTGAACGTCTTGGTGTTGCTGCCCATCCGCACCTGGCCGTCGACCGGGACCTTCGCCTTGGTGGCCAGGTCGCCCACCCCCGCGGTGTAGTTGCGGGCGCGGCCGTGCCCCTTCTCGACGCTCGCCAGCGCGCCGGGAATGCCGTCGTCCCGCACCAGCGCGTCGAGGCCCTGCTGGACGATGTCCGGCTTCGGCGCCGCGAACGCCGCGGTCGGGGCCAGTACCCCCGTCGCCAGGGCACCGACGGCCATGGCGGCCACCAGGACCTTTCGGTGCCGGGACGGATGGACGGTCTGCCGCGCCTGCTTGCGCATGTGTCAACTCCGGTTGTTCGTCAAGGGAAACGGCGGATCGCGCCGTTACCCCCACCCTCTCCGGAACAAACCACCTGCGACGATGCTGCTACCCACCCGGTCTTGGGTGGGGTTATCCCCCTATGTCCGCAGGAGTACGGGTTCACGGCAGCACGGCCACCGCCTCCACTTCCACCAACTGGTCGTTGAGGCTTCCTCGTCAGCGGACCTGGTCGCTCTTCGGCCCGATGCCTTCGACCCTGGCCGGAGTTCCGTCCGGGGCGAACGCGTGGTGGAAGGTGAAGGCGTGCGGCGCGGAGCCGTGGTCGTGGAGGTGTTCCAGCCTCGAAACCCCGTCCGGCCAGACGGGTATCACGCCGTCGGAGACCCACCAGAACACGTAAGCCGGGCGTCCTGTCCTCTCGAACCAGTCGTAACGCCTGTTCAGCGCCTCACGGTGCAGACCGGTGTAGATGGCGTCGAGGGCGGAGCGCAGGTCGGTCCAGAGGGAGAGGGTCGCGGCCAGGGCGGTCGTTTCCGCCGTACGGCCCTTGCCGTACCAGGCCGGTACGGCGAACTCCCCCCATGCGCCCCAATCCAAGTCGAAGTGCGTGCCCCGGCCGCCGTCCGCCGCTTCGGCATGGGCGAGGTACCCGGGGTGCTCGCTGATCTTCCGGTAGACGGCCTCGCCGGTGTCGTGGAGTTCGCGCGTGAGAGGTGCGGGATCAGCGAGAGGTGACTTCAGGACGCCGAACGTGTACAGCGCAAGATGAGGAATGCGTCTCTCCCTGGTTGGGGGTGCATGGCGTGGGCCCGGCCGCGGGCGGCGCGGCCCGGAGGAACTCCCGTACGACCGTGGGCGATCGCCGAGGACCAGGTGGAAGATAGCCGCCTCCGCGACCCCTGTCGAAGTTGCGTTTTCCCCGCCAAAATGGCCTCTTGCGCCGGCCGTTGCAGGCGCGGGCGGCGTCGAGGTCCTCGGCGAAGAACGGGCCGGCCTCCTTCGCGTGCACCTGTACGGGCACGCCGCCGGGCCAGTCCGTGCCGAACTCGCCCGGGTTTCCGCTGTGCCCGTTCCTACGGCCCGCGCACCGCTAACGTCGAGCCCGTGATCGTATGGCTCAACGGCACCCACGGCGCGGGCAAGACGACGACCAGTGCACTCGTGCAGCAACTGATCCCCGACTCCCGGGTGTTCGACGCCGAGAAGGTCGGCGAGACACTCATGGACATCACGCCGGGTCTGCCCGGGACGGACAACTTCCAGCACTGGCCGCCGTGGCGGCCACTAGTGGTCGAGACCGCCCGCCACGTGCTCGACTACACCGGCGGGACTCTGGTGATGCCGATGACCGTCCTGGTCGAGCAGTACTGGCGCGAAATCAGCACGGGCCTCGCCCAATACGCCATTCCGGTACGGCACTTCGTCCTCCACGCCGACCAGGACACCCTCCGCGGCCGCATCGCGGGGGACACTGTGGTCGGCCCCAACTCCCGGTTCCGCCTCAACCACCTTGAGCCCTACGCCGAAGCGGCCCGTACCTGGTTGCATGCCGAGGCCGAGGTCGTCGACACCACGCACCTCACGCCCGCCCAGGCCGCCCTGCAGATCGCAGAGGCCGTCAGGAGTTGAGGTCCGCCCGCCACCCGCAAGGGGCCAGCTCAGCCCGCCCAACACCCCACTGCGCAGGAAGTCGGCCAGCCCGACTTCCTGCGCAGAACAACCACCGAAGAAGGCCGGTCAGGCCGACACTGAGCCGACCCGACCAGCCGTCAGGCACGCTGTCAGGAGCAGGATGCGACGTTGATCGCCTGGTTCTGGGAGGTGCCTCCCGAGCCGCCGGCAGCGCTGTTGAGGGTGTGCGTGGACTGCTGCTCGTAGGTCCAGTCACCGGCAACGCACTTGTGGGTCGTGGTGCCGTAGATGTCGAAGTAGTACCCCGTGCCGTCGGGGAGCTTGCCGTTGTAGACGGTCCCGTCGGAGGCGGTGAGGCGGTAGTTCAGGCTGGTGGCGGTGCACTGCTTGCTCTGCCAACCGGTCAGCGAGTCGTACTGCTTGCATTCGCTGGTGAGGCTGGGCGTGAGCTGGCCGAGGCTTTCTCCCAGGCAGAGCATGGCCCTGACCTCGAAGTGGGAGACGGGGTAGCGCCACGCCGAAGAGGCGCACGACCAGGTGGTCGAGGCCGCGACGGCAGGCGACGCGGGGAGCAGACCGATCGACGAGAACGCGAGGGCGACGGTGGGGACCAGAGCAATCTTGAGGGGCCTTCGCGCAGGATTATCCCTTTCCAGATGACTAATGGTAGTCAGGCCGGCGCTAAAAGTGGCAGTCGCCGGAGTGGCGACGCACCGACATCATCTTCCGTGCCGGACTCCACATCGCAGGCATCTTCATCTGGTCCGCCCGCTGAATCGATCGCGCGCCCCTCCTTGAGCACTGACCGCCCGTTGGCATCGACACTGATCGATCGGATCGTTGACTACCTGCTGCCCCTCGCCGTCCCGATCGGCGACCTCACCCGGTACCACCGCAATCCGCGGCGCGACGACGTCGCGGCGGTCGCCGAGTCGTTCAGGATTCACGGCCGGACCATGCCGACCATCGTTGCACAGGGGGTGCTCATAGGCCGTTCCGGAGGCGCAGCCCACGCTACGACTGTCCGCCAACTTCTCTCCTTTGCAGTCTGGTTACCTATATGCTCCAAGGCCTTGAACCCCGGGCCGGTCGCGCCGCTAGAGGAGAACTGATGGACGGAATCGACGTATCCCAGTGGGCAGTGTCTGCCGCGCAGGCGCTCATCGCGGCGATGACCACCGACCTGTGGGCCGGGGCCCGTGACCGCTTCGCCGGACTGCTGTCCCGGCGCCCCGACTCCGTCGACGAGGTCGCTGAGGAACTGGATGAAGCTCGGCAGCAACTCCTCGACGCAGGAGTCACGGAGGAGGCCACGGAGGAGACCTCCGCTGAATGGGGCAGCCGGTTCCGCCGGGCCCTGACCCGAGACCCCTCGCTGGTCGATGAGATCCGCAAAATCCTTGCGCAGCAGAACATGGAGGCGCCCGCCGCCAGCGGCGGCCTCACTCAGAATGTCAGCGCCACGGGAGGCGGTATCGTCTTCAACCAGGGGACCGGCACCCAGACGAACCAGGTGCACACCAAGTGAGCACCCCCGAAGACCGTTTCCCAGGAATCGAACAGAACGTCGGAGTCGAAAACTCCGGTGTCGCATTCGTTCAAGGTTCAGGCACTCAGCACAACAATGTGACCCAGAACTATTTCGGCCCGACCGGGCTGCCGCCTACTCCGGAAAACCTGTACCGGCAGGGGGAGCTGAAGCTGCAAGCCCAGGAGTACGACGAGGCCCAGCTTTTCCTCACTGCCGCAGCCGAGGCTGGATACAAGCCGGCGATGGATCTCCTCTCCACATACGAGCAGTTCGGAATGGGAAACGGCTACTGGACTCGTACGCTGGCAGACATGGGCGATCCGGACGCCCTGTACCGCCTTGCGCGGAAGGCCAGGGCCGCTCGTGATGGGTCACCCGAGTGTGCGAGGCACCGCGACGAAGCGATCGACCTGTTCAAGAAAGCGCTGGGAGCCGGCTGTGAAGACGCGCTGGTCGATCTCGGATACCTCCTTCACGAAGCAGGCCGCATCGAGGAATCAATCCCCCACCTCGAACAGGCCATCGATTATCTCAAGAGGGAGCGGAAGAGTGACGAGTACTACCTTGAGAGCAAACTGAAGAGTTCACGGAAGAAGCTGGCGCGACAGCGGGAAAAGGACGAGAAGCGGGCGCAGAACGGGGCCCGAAGTGGGTGGTGGCGCAGCTGCAAAAGCGATTGAAGCCGCGCGGCATAGCGGGCGGGGAAGTCGGCATCCTCGTCTGATCAACAGGTTGAAGGCCTGGCGAGGCATCGCCGCCCGCTGCGACAAGACCCCTGCGAGCCACCTCGCCGGCCTCCACCTTCGCGGCGTGATGATCTGGATCAAAGACCTCACCAGCGCCACCTATTGATCACAACCAAATACACGCCCTGGTACCGCTCACGCGCCCGCCCCGCCCCGCCCCGCCGCAAGGTCAGACGCTGCCCGCCTTTTCCTCGACCAGGACGGCGCCGGATGCCGGTTCGGGCTTGCGCAGCGGGAGCTTGGACCAGCGGAACGGAGCCAGCAGCAGGCCGAGGTAGGAGTCCGGCAGGCGGACCTGGTCGGCCAGGCCGATGTCCTCGGGCGGCATCCGGTCGCCGGGCAGGTAGAAGGTCCCGAACAGCAGATCCCACACGACGACCTTGCCGCCGAAGTTCTTGTTGGCTTCGCGCAGGTCCCTTGAGTGGTGCCAACGGTGCCCTTCCGGTCCGGGCACCAGGTAGTTCAGCGGGCCCAGGCGGACGTCCATGTTGGAGTGCATGGTGACGCCGTGGCAGTTGTAGAAGGTGAGAAGGATGATCAGGCCGGAGATGCTGTGCAGCGTCCACCCGGTCAGGGCCAGAGGGAAGACGATCGCCACGTCGTCGAGGAAGAAGTCAATGGGGTGGAACCGGGCGGAGTTGAGCCAGTAGAGCCGCTCCGAGCTGTGGTGCACCGCGTGGAAGCGCCAGAAGACCCGCGAACCGTGAATCCAGCGATGCATCCAGTAGTAGAAGAACTCTCCCACCAGGAGCGCCAGTGCGGCCTGGGCGACGGGAGGCCAACTCGTCGGCCACAACGTGCTGTCCAGCTCTTCGGACAGCAGGACGGATCCGGCGAACAGGACCGAGAGGAACAGCGGCTCGATCAGCCGGGCGACCACCAGCAGGGCCACCAGACTGGAGGTGGCGTCCGACACGACGTCCTTGCGCGAGCGGTTCCAGCCCTCGTAGAACGGCTGGACCCGCTCCAGGACGGCCACGTACACCGAGGCGAAGAGGGTGACCATCGGCACGATGGCCCACTGCGGGAACGAGGTGTCGACCAGGGTGATGGACGCCCCGAGTGTCAGCACCATGAGGATCGGATAGCTGAGATAGCGGATGGTGAAACGCAGGGTTCTGCGCGCGGCGCCAAGTTCTCTTGCGGTTGCTAAGTTCATTCCTGATCTCCCCCTGGACTTCTTCGGACTTCTTCTGCACCCCTCCGCGCGGGACGGGCAGGTATTTATTGGCTTCCGGCCATCTGCTGCCATATCCGAACCGGCCCAAGCGGCGCGAATCCGTTTTCCTCGGCGGCCGCCAGCTCCGCGTCCCGCTCATATCCGACCAGGTCGACTCCCGGCGCCTCTTCGTGAGCACAGGAGATGAGACCGGCCCATGTCCGGGCGGATTCCCCCGGGGGGCCGAAGACGTTCGTCACCCCCGCCACACCATGGCTCAGGTGAAGCACGGCCCCCGCCACCAGGCCGTCGCCCGAGAACCCCCCGAGGAAGATCACGTCGTCATCGAGCAGAAGGGTTTCTGGGAACGTGTTCACCGATGTGTCGCCGCCCGCCCATGCCCGCTCCCACGTGCGCAACTCATCGGCACCGGTGATACGCCGCCACCGCTGGTCGGCGCCGCCCCGTGACGCCACCGGCACCGAGGCCGCGACCGCAGCCGGCCGATGGATCCACTCCGCCTCGATGAGAATTCGATAGTTCCCCGGGAGGAGGTCGGCGTTGGCGAAACTGTCCTTGACGAAAAGCGGTCCCAGCGGCGCCTCCCGCAGTACGTCGAGAACCTCCGAGCCGGACATCGACGGGCTCAGAATCACCAGATTCGGGTAGTACGTGAGGCTCTTCTTCAGATTCACCCACGCGACGTCGGAGAGCTCTCCGGAGAACCCGTGCGCCCGACACATCGCCTCGCACCAGGACGAGTTGTTCCGGGCCGCGGCGAGCAGCATCGGCGCCACCGGGGAGTCGGCAGCCGCAGCCCGGTCATTGCCGAACCCTCTCACCGCGAAGGCCCCAACCGGGAGAACCGATCGACACCAGCGGACCCACAGCCTCGCAACATCCACCAACTCCCTTTCATCAAGGCCGAATCCGCACCCGGCCGGCTTCCGCACCGCCGACCCTTCGAAAGGGATGGGTCCTGTCCGGGAAATCCCCGGACTGCACTCCGGCCGCCCGAGCAAACGCCCCGACCGGCACACCCGAACACGACGGGCTACTGGACCGCCGCTGACGCCTCGGGCCGAACGTCTTCAACGACCTTCTCGCGCATCAGCGTTGCGCAGTGCTCCGCTATGATCACCCCTGCTCATGACCACGTCAAGATCCTTTCCGGGGTCACTCCTACGGCACCCGCACACGCCCGCCGGCGTCGACGCGTCCGTGGACCGGAAGCGCGGTCGGGCCGACAATTACCGCGCACACTCGCGGTTTCGTGCACCACAATGCCCGCATGGAAACGGACACCGTGGCGGAGCTGGTCACGCGGGCACTGTCGGCAATGCGCGCCATCATCGCCTCGGACGACCCGGACGACCACGACGGCTGGGACGAGTACGCACCGCTGCTGTGGCGCGCGTCCGCCGACGAGGCGGCGCTGCCGCTCGGCCTGGAGCTCATCGGCTCCGCCGATCCGATCGAGCGCGCGACAGGCTGCGACCTGCTGCGCGACACCAACTACCACCACGAGGCAGTCCGCACCGAAACGGCCACCGCACTCGTCGCCCTCGCCCAGCGGGAAACCGACGAGCACGTGCTGCGCGCCCTGGCACGCGCGATCGAGAAGACGCACGACCCGCGCGCCGTCCCCGTCCTCGTCATCCTCGCCGGGCACCCCGACGCCGAGGTCCGTGAGGGAGTGGCCCGCTCGTTCGCGGAGGTCCTCACCGGCCTGCCGGACGGGCCGGACATCCGCACCCTCATCGGGCTGACCCAGGACCAGAACCCGCACGTCCGCGACTGGGCGACGTTCACCCTCGGCGTCCAGTCCAGGGCGGACAGCCCCGCGATCCGGGCCGCGCTCTGGGAGCGGACGGCCGACGAGCACGACGAGACCTGCATGGAAGCGATCCACGGACTGGCCAGTCGGCACGACCCCCGCGTCGTCCCGCTCCTGGCCGAACTGATCGGCAACCCCGAGGGCGCACACGTCCTCACGTTCAGCGCGGAGCCGATCACGGGCGACCCCGAACTCCTGCCGCCCCTCCCGGAGTACGAGCCCGGCGACGACTGGACCACCGACGCCGTGAACGCCTGCAACCCGGTGCGGCGGGCCCGCCTGGACGCCTTCGCCTGGGAACTGGTCTGCACGCTCCACCGGCTCCGCCCCGACCTGGACGCCGCCGTCTCGATGGAACGCTGCGGCTGGGGCCGCTCCCTCGACATCCACGCCGCCCCGGAGTCAACGGGCTACGACATCGAGGCGCTGCTCACCCGCGCGGACGGCGACCCCATACGCGCTGCCGAACTGGTCTCAACCGACCTGCCGAGAACCCAGCCCGCCTGATCTAGCAGTTGGTGCCCCTGCCGCGCAGGAGGTCCGCGATGCGCGCGTCGACCTGCTCGCGGTCGTAGCCGCGCCGCACGATCTCGAACGCCGGCGGGGGCGGCGGTGAACCGGCTTCGGACAGGGCGCTGAGGTAGCGGTCGACTTGCTGGCGCTCGTAGCCACGCCGTACCAGGTCAAAGCCACGGAACTCTGGCGTTGTTGACACTTCGCGTGTCCTCCCACCTTCTGTGTCCACGTTGATCGCCATGGCACTGGCGATGGAAACGCCGGTGCGGCCACCGGTGCCCACCCACCGACAGGCGGCGCCCGAAGATATCAGCGCCGTACGCGGGCAGTCTCCGGACCGTCGGAACCCGTCAACCCCGCCCCGTCAGCCCCGCCCCCTCCGGTCGAGTCGCAGCGGCAGCACCCCGCGGACGCGCCAGCCACGGGCGTGCGGGCCGGCGGACAGGTCCCCGCCGAGGGCGCCGATCCGCTCGGACAAGCCGGCCAGGCCGGTGCCCCCACCGCCGGGGCGGCGGGCCGGCAGACCGCCTGGGCCACCGAGGCCGCCCTGCCGCCCGCTGTCGGTGACGGTGACCCGCAGGGCGGGGCCCGGGACGCGAACCACCTCCACCTCCAGCCGGCCCGCGCTCGGGGCGTGCCGACGGACGTTGGTCAGCGCCTCCAGGACGACGCGGTAGGCCGCGTCCTGGATCGCGCGCGGGGCGGTCCCCGCCAAGCCCGGCTCCAGTTCGAGGGAGCCGCCGGCCGTGCCGGACGCCAGGAAGCGGTCGACCATCTCCGGGAGGTCGGCGAGGCCGTGGACCTTGGTCGGCGGCGGTTCGGCGAGCGCGGGCGCCTCCGGGTCGCGCAGGGTCTGCAGGGTGTGGTCCATCGAGTCCAGCGCCCGCAGACCGGCCGCCTCCAGGCGGGACAGGAGCTCGCTGTTCTCCTCTTCGTCATAGGCGCTGACCTGGGCGGCCTGGACCTCCAGCAGGATCCCGGTCAACTCGTGGGCGACGAAGTCGTGGAGATCCCTGCCCACGTCGAGCCACTGCTCCCGGCGGGCCCGCTGGACGGCGCGGGCCCGCTGGTTGTCCTGGCCCCGCAGGTAGAGCCCGACGCCGACGGCGCAGGCCACCGGGAACATCGCCATGGCGTCGGCGACCACCGACGGTACGAGGACCGCCTGCGGCAGCAGGAGGATGAAGCGCAGCGGGAGCACCATCAGCGCGAGCGCCAACGCCGAGCCGACCAGGGCGGCTTGGCGGACCGGCGCCCGCCGGATCACCCTCCCGGCCAGCACCAGCATGGCCGCGAACTCGACCGGCAGCCACAACATCACCAACCCCCGCGGTCCGGGGTGGACGGCGTCCGTGACGAGCGAGAGCCCCGCGACCAGGCCGGCCGCCAGGACGGGGGCGACCGGGCCCAGCGGCCGACGCAGGATCGCGGTCGCCATCGCCGCGACGGCGACGACGGCCCCGATCCACGCACCCGGTGGGGCGATCGCCGCCGGAGCCGCGACCACTGCCGCCGCCGCCGCACACACCGCGCGGCGGCGACGCGTGTCAGGCATCAGTTCGGTCTGCACGGGCCGAGCCTACGCACGGCGAAGGAGCGGTGCGCCCCAGCACATGACGGATCGTCAGGCATCTGCCGTTCGGCAGACCGGCACTGGTCGACCGACTCCCCGAAGAACCGTACGGGGCCGCCGGCTTGACCTGCCCAGAGCCGTCCCTTGACCTTTGGAAGGCCGGCTACCGGCATTGAATTCGGTCCGCGGAGTGCACTCATCCGGGACGGCACATAAAAAGGCGTCAAGACCTCCCGGCTCGCCATATGGATTCCGTATGGAGTCGCGAGACGGAGGATTCCGGAACCTACGATCCATCTTTGCCGACCAGAAAGATAAATCCGATATGAAACCCCTCTCCCGCCTCAAACGCGCCCTGGCCTGCGGGATCGCCGCAGTCGCCATGGTCTCCGGCCTGACCGCACAGGCCCAGGCCGCGCCGGAGCCGCCCCTCCACGCGGACAAGACCTGTGGAACCCCGGCCTCGGTGGGCGGCGGCAACTGCATGACCGCGCTGATCAGCTCCGCCTTCGACATGGTCAGGGGCATGCGCAACGCCGCCAACCTCAACAAGCTGGACAACGCGGAGTTCACCCAGAGCACCGCGTCGAAGTTGAGCGCGAAGTTTCCCGGGTTCAACGTCATGGTGTTCAAGACCGTGGGCACCGACATGTACGACACCGAGTGGTTCAAGAACGAGTACAAGTCCGACATGAAGGGGGTGTTGATCGACACCACCTACAAGCTCAACCATTTCTTGGACAAGGAGAAGAAGGATCCCTCCGGCTACGACATATTCCGGATCTGGGTCTTCCAGGGGGACTCGACCATCCGTAACCGCGGCGACGGCGGCTACATGAACTGGGCGTTCATCGGCAATGACGGCGACACCGTCAAAAAGGAGCCGTGGACCTGCCGGGCGGGCACCGCGCGGCCGTACAAGTGCGACGGCGACGTGCGCACCATCCACTTCCCCGCGCGGTCCGGCTACGGCACCAGGACCGGCAGCCTGACCCCCGACTCCAGCCCCGGCTACCACGCCTGCCTGGACGTCAACGGCAACGGCAACGCGAACGGCACCCCCGTGCAGATGTGGGAGTGCAACGGCAGCGACGCCCAGAAGTGGACCTACAACGGGTACAAGCTCCAGGCCGCCAACGGCAAGTGCCTCGACCTGGAGGCCAACAAGGCCGCGAACGGGACCAAGCTCCAGGTCTGGGACTGCCTGGAGATCCCCGGTCAGCGCTGGAACATGTCGGCCAGCGGCGGTTTCCGGCACATGACGGACATGGACAACCGGTCCAAGGACGTCTGCATCGACGACTTCAACGGCCAGACCTCCAACGGCAGCACGGTGGCGGCCTGGGCCTGCGGCTCCGAGGACCGGCGTGACGCGCCCAACCAGAACTGGGCCTGGGGCGGCACCCCGCCGACCACCAACCCGCCCACGCCCGGCGGAGGCGGCGGCAACAACGGCGCCGACGTGTACCTGAAGCTCGACAACGGCCTGGGCGCCGTCCCGGTCAGCGGCTCCGCCGGCGCGTCGGTCGTCCCCGGGCTCCGGGGCGGCAACGAGTCCAAGTGGAAGCTCACCTCGGTCGGCGGCGGTCGCTACCGGATCACCAGCTCGTACGGGCTGGAACTCACCGAGAACAGCAACTACATGGCCGAACTCCAGCCGTGGAGCAACTCCTCCCAGCAGAAGTGGGAGCTCGTCGGAGTCGGCAACGGCAAGTACCAGATCCGCATCTCCGACGACGACTGCCTCGCCCACGACGCCGACTTCAAGCAGCTCGGCGTGTGGACGTGCAAGTCGGGCTGGCAGCAGGCGTGGGTGCTGGAGTCCACCTCCGGTGGCGTGATCACCCCGACCGACCCGACCACCCCGACGAAGCCGGACCCGAAGCCCAAGCCGGACCCCAAGCCGAAGCCGGACCCGAAGCCGGACACCAAGCCGACCGTCCCGACCGAGCGGCCGCTGTTCCTGAAGCTCTCCAACGGCCTGGGCGCGTCGGCCCCCACCGAGACCTCGACCTGGGGTGCGCCGATCGTGGGCGGGATCCTGGGGTACAAGGGGTCCACCTGGACGATCAAGCCGCTGGGCGGGGACCGCTACCGGATCGTCAACGACCTCGGGTACAACCTCACCGAGAACCCTGACACCTACGTCGCCGAGCAGCAGGCGTGGGGCGGCACCTCCAACCAGAAGTGGCAGTTCGTCGGCCTCGGCAACGGCAAGTACCGGGTCCAGATCGACGACGACAACTGCCTCACCCACGACTCCGACTTCAAGCAGCTCGGGGTGTGGAGCTGCGAGGGCGGCTGGAAGCAGGAGTGGACCTTCCAGCTCCTCTGACCCCGGCCGGGCCGGCCGCACAAGGCCGCGCCAGGCCGCAGTCACGACGAAGGACGAAGGACGAAGGGCGCCAGCCGCGTACGGTTGGCGCCCTTCGGTCGTTCTTCTCAGCCGACGTCCCGCCCGGAGGCGGAGTGGTAGCGCAGGCCATCCATCAGGAGGTCGAGGAGGCGTTCCATCCGGGCGTGGTGCTCGGGGGTCGTCGCGGCCATGGACAGGCCGCTGAGGCTGAACAGCACGTCCTCCGGTTCGACGTCGGCGCGCAGCACGCCCGACTCGGCCCCGGCCCGCAGGAGTTGCGTGATCGCGGCGGTCAGCATCGCCCGGCTGTGCGAGAAGGGGTTCCCGCCGGAGGCTATGAGCGCGCGCAGCGCGTCGGACATCCCGCGCTTGGTGGTCATGTAGCGGACGAAGCCGTCCATCCAGGCGCGCAATGCGGCGTCGGGTTCCGTGCCGTCCAGCAGCTCCGCGGCGGAGTCGCACAGCTTGGCGAGTTCGCTGCGGTAGACCGCCTCGACGAGTTCCTCGCGGGTGGCGAAGTGCCGGTAGAGGGTGCCGATGCCCACGCCGGCCTCCTTGGCGATCGCCCCGAGCGTCGCGTCCGGCCCGTCCTGGGCGAAGGCCCGTGCGGCTACTTCGATCAGTCGGTCGCGGTTGCGGCGCGCGTCGGCGCGCAGCGGCCGGGGGTCGGCGGTGGTCACGGCTGGTCCTCCTCGGGTTGCAAGCGGAGGATCCTCCGCTTAACCTGGAGACATGCGGAGGGCCCTCCGGTTTCCACTCTACCGGCCGCACCCTCCCGCGCACCCCCAGCTCCGGTCACCCAACCAGACGGGAAATGATCATGAACGCCAGCGCCCCGCGCCTCACCTCCCCCTTCGGCGCCGAGTCCACCGCCGCCGAGGTCATCTCCGGCGTCGACCTGACCGGCCGCCGCGCCGTCGTCACCGGCGGCGCCTCCGGCATCGGCGTCGAGACCGCACGCGCCCTCGCCTCGGCGGGCGCGCAGGTCACCCTCGCGGTCCGCAACCTCGACGCCGGCGCCCGCACCGCCGAGGACATCACCGCGACCACCGGCAACAAGGACCTCCGGGTCGCCCCGCTGGACCTGGCCGACCAGGCCTCCGTCGCCGCGTTCGTCGCCGCCTGGGACGGGCCCCTGCACATCCTGGTCAACAACGCCGGCGTGATGGCCTCGCCCGAGGTCCGCACGCCGGAGGGCTGGGAGCTCCAGTTCGCCACCAACCACCTCGGGCACTTCGCGCTGGCCACCGGCCTGCACGCGGCCCTGGTCCGGGACGGCGGCGCCCGCGTCGTGGCCGTCAGCTCCAGCGCCCACCACCGCTCCCCCGTCGTCTTCGAGGACATCCACTTCCGCGAGCGCGCCTACGAGCCCTGGTCCGCCTACGGCCAGTCCAAGACCGCCAACGTCCTGTTCGCGGTCGAGGCCGCCAAGCGCTGGGCGGCGGACGGCATCACCGTCAACGCCCTGATGCCCGGCGGCATCCGCACCGCCCTCCAGCGCCACGTCTCCGAGGAGGAGCTCGACCGGCTGCGCGCCCAGGCCGCCAACGGCGCGGAACTGCTGTGGAAGACCACCGAGCAGGGCGCGGCGACGTCCGTCCTGCTCGCGGCCTCGCCGCTGCTGGCGGGCGTCAGCGGCCGCTACTTCGAGGACTGCAACGAAGCCGTCCGCGGCGAACTCAGTGCCCGCACCGGCGTCGCCGAGTACGCCCTCGACCCCGAGGCGGCCGCCCTGCTCTGGCAGGTCTCGCGCGACACCCTGGGCAGCCGCGACTGACAGCCCCCAGCAGAACGCCCCGCTCCCCCAACTCGCAGAGGGGGAGCGGAGCGCGGGGCGGGCCAGTTACCTGCGCGGCCCCACCAGGGCGTAGACCCCGGCGCCGGTCACCAGCAGGCCCACCGCCGTCCAGGTGGACGCCTCCGTGCCAGGGGGGTAGGACATCCAACCGAACGCCTTCCCCACGGTGTTGGGCGGCAGCGGCGGGGAGAGGACGGCGAACGCGAGCCAGGCGGTCGGCAGGGTCCAGGCGAGGTGCGCCCCGCACACCACCGCCCCGAACGCGGCCAGGCCGGCCAGGCCCGCGGTGTCCCGGACGACGACCTCGGTGGGGGCGAACCTCGGCCCCACCGCCTGGACCGCCAGCAGCGCCGCACCCGCGACCACGCCGATCAGCAGCGCGTGCGCCGCCCGGCGGGGCGCCCACCGGATCGCGGCCGTCCTGTCCAGTGCGGTGTCCTGCCCGCCGAGCCCGACGGAGCCGGCCGCCACGCCTGCGGCGAGCACGAAGTACACGATCGGGTTGATCGCGTCCGCGTCCATCGCCCCCGTGCCGCCGCCCCGGTTGAAGGCCCACACCACCAGCGCGGTGAGCGCGACCGCGGCGGCCGACGTGGACACCTGCCGTGAACGCGCGTACAGCATCAGCCACCTCATCGCGACGCTCCCCCGGCCAGCTTCGGAACCTGCTTGTACCCCTCGCAGGAGAGCGCGGCGGCGTGCAGCTCGACGATCCGCGAGCGCTGCTCGGCCGGCGGCAGCGCCATCAGCTTCTGCCACGCGAGGTCGGCCTCCGCCCAGGTTTCGAGCGCGTACCGGCTGGTGCCCTTCTCCTGCAGCGGTTGGAGCTGGGAGTCGTGGAGGGCCCAGCTCACGGCGATGCTCTGGGCGGGGATGTCGTGGCTCCCCCCGCCCTCCTTGTCGTTGTCCGGGTAGCAGCTCGGCGCCAGGCCCCTGGCGATCAGCGCGCGGGTCAGCTTGTCACCCTTCGCGTCGGCGAGCATCCGGTCGTTGAAGTCGACCAGCAGCACGTCTGCGGAGAGTTCGCGTGGCGCGGCGAGCTCGTGCAGCGCGGTGTCCTCCCGCACCGAGGTCGGCGCCTTGTCGCCCAAGGCGTCGTGCAGCACGGGCATCGCGTCCTTGCTGCGCTGCGCGAGCTCGGCCAGGTGTGAACGGCTCGCCTGCGTCACGCACACCGGCCCGTCGCACACCAGCGCCGCGGCGGCCTTGTCGACGACGTAGGTGTCGCGCGCGGCGGCCGGGAGCACCAGCAGGGCCAGGCCCAGGCCGGCCAGGACGGGAGTCACCGCGAGCAGCCGGGCCCGGCGGGTCACGGCCGCCAGCAGCGCGAAGCCGGTGGCGAGCAGGCCGAGCAGCCAGAGCGTCTGGCCGAGGTGGACGGAGCCGGACAGGGTCAGCAGCATCTGCCGCGGCTCCACGGTCGCCGGGGACAGCTGGGCGAACCGGTTCGACACCCTGCCCGTCGGCACCGCCGCTTCGTTGTTCATGCGCAGGAACAGGCCCGTCCCCACGAAGACGATCACCACCAGGGCCGGCGGCGTGAGGGTGGAGGGCAGCGCCCGCGCGACGCCCATGCCGAACACGGCGCCCGCGACCAGGGACAGTGCCGCCACCAGCGAGATCGGCAGCCAGCCGAGGGATGCGTAGCTGGTCGGACCGGCCGCCACCTGGACTCCGCCCACCAGAACCAGCAGACCGAAGCCCACCGCCAGCGCGAGCCCGATCGCACCGGCCGGCAGCGCCGCACGGCGCCAGGCCGGCAGCGGCGTGGTCGTCAGCAGCTCGGTCATCCGCGAGCGGGATTCGCGCAGCCCGTACACCGCCCCGATGCCGATCACGAACGGCCACCAGAAGGCCAGCAGGGACCGGGTCCACATGGCCATGGTGGTCCACTGGGCCGTCCACCCCGCGGTGCCGTGCCACCAGAGCGCGTCGAACGGGAAGAAGACCGCCAGGCTGCCGGCCAGCACGACGATGCCGGCCCACGGGGCGGCGGAGCGCCTCAGCTCCGTCCGCAGCACACGTCCGTTCACCAGGCGCTCCCCTGCTGGCCGGAGTTGCTGAGCAGCGCCGAGTAGCCGCGCTCCAGGGGGCTGTCGCCCGGGTGGTCGGTGCTGCCCGCCGCACCCAGTTCGTCCGGCGTGCCCTGGAAGACGAGGCGGCCGTCGGCGAACAGCACCACGTCGGAGCAGGCGGCCGCGACGTCCTCGACCAGGTGGGTGGAGACGACCACGCAGGTGTCGCGGCCCAGGTCCTGCAGCAGTTCGCGGAAGCGCAGCCGCTGCGCCGGGTCCAGGCCGGCCGTCGGCTCGTCCAGCAGCAGCACCGCGGGGGAGTTGACGATGGCCTGGGCGATGCCGGCCCGCCGCACCATGCCGCCGGACAGGGTCTTCATCCGGTGGTCGGCGCGGTCCGCCAGGCCCACCCGTTCCACGGCCCGCTGGACGGCCCCGGGGATGTCCGCCTTCGGCACCTCCTTCAGCCAGGCCATGTACTCGACGAACTCGCGCACCGTGAAGCGCTTGTAGTAGCCGAAGTCCTGCGGCAGGTAGCCGATCTGGCGGCGCAGGGCCCGATGGTCGACCACCCGGCCCCCCAGGGAGGTGCCGAGCATCTCCAGTTCGCCCTCGGTGGGGCGCAGCACGGTGGCCAGCGTCCGGATCAGGGTGGTCTTGCCCGCTCCGTTGGGCCCGAGGAGCCCGTGGGCGCCGATGCCCAGGGAGAGGTCGAGCCCGTCGACGGCCATCTTGCTCCGTCCGACGCGTACCCTCAGGCCGCTGGCCCGGATCTCCCAGGCGTAGGTCTTCGGCGCGGTGTCGGCCGCGCTCGCCGTATACGTCATGCGATGGTCCCTTTCCAGGGTGGACATGGGTTTCACAGCGTTGAGTACGCGTCCCTGCGGGCGATCACGGCGCAGACGCCGAGCGCGAGGAGCAGCCACCACACGGGCAACTGGTCGCGGTGCAGGGCGAGTTCGAGGACTGCGGGGATGCGGCCGGTGACGAACGTGGGCACCACGACGGCGGCGCCCCACGCGGTCACCAGCCCCACGGCGGCGCGGGTCACGCCGACCACGCTGCCCAGCGCCAGGGCGGTGGAGGTGAAGGCCAGGGAGGGCAGCAGCCACTGCGCGGCCGTCGTGTTCCCGGTCAGCCATCCCCCCAGCAGGAGCCCGGGCACGACCACCACGAGGACCGCGGTGGTGCGCCTGAGCAGCAGGGCCAGGCCGGCCCGGGCGGTCGAGGCGGTCAGTTCGTGCGCCGGGTCCAGGCCGCGCGACCACGATGCGGCGACACCGCACAGCGGCAGCACGGGCGCGATCAGCGCCACCATCGAGGAGCCGCCGAAGACCTTCGCCGGCGCGGCCACGTCCAGCAGCAGCGCCATCAGGGTGACGACGGCGGTCATCGCCAGCCACGGGGTCATGGCCGGTGTCAGCCAGGCCGACACCCAGGTCGGGCGGTGCCGCCTCCGGGGTGCCCCGGAGGCCGCGTCCAACTGCGCGTCCAGACCGGCCCGGACGGTGTCGACGAGCGCGGCGACGCCGGGCGCCTCGGTGGCCACGGAGGCCGCCAGCAGGCTCCGGCACGGCGCGCACGTCTCCAGGTGGGCCTCCAGTGCCCACACCGTGTCCGCAGCCATCGCCGTGTCACCACGCGCGTAGTCGTCGATCAGCCGCCTCGACGCGTGTTCCGCGTTCATGCCAGCGCCTCCCGCATCGCGATCCGGGCCCGGCGGGCACGGGTCTTGACCGTGCCTTCGGGCAGTCTGAGCAGGACGGCGGTCTCCCGGACGGAGAGTCCGTCGAGCACCGTCGCCTGCAGTACGTCTCGGAGTTCCGGCGCCAGCCGCCGCAGGGCGTCGCCCACGTCGCCGCCGACGGTCCCGGCGAGCGCCTCCTCCTCCGCCGCGGGCACCACGGCCCGCTCGGGGGCGGCGTCCGGCGGTTCGGCGTGGTGGGCACGGCGGCGGAAGGCGTCGACGAGGCGGCGCGCCGCGATCGTCCACAGCCATCCGACGGCCGTCCCGCCGACGGCGCTCCCGGCGAACGCGCCGGCCGCGCGCCACACCGCCAGATAGGTCTCCTGCATGACCTCGGCGACGATCTGCTCGTCCGCGCAGCGGCGGCGCAACCGCACCGCCAGCCACGGCGACGTGCGCCGGTACAGCTCGTCGAACGCCGCGCGGTCACTTCTGGCGATCAGCCGGACGAGGCGTTCCTCGTCCAGCTCGTCCAGTGCTCTCCTGCGTGATCTCACACCAGCCAGACGCCCGCGACCGCGCGCAGGTTCTGCATTCGACGTGACCTGCGTCACATGAAAGCAGCGCAGGAAGTCGGCCTACCCGACTTCCTGCGCTGCGGCGACCTCGACGCCCGGATCAGGCACCTGCGGTGGCGAGCACCCCGCCGCCCTACCGGTCCTCGGCCGTCCGCGCCAGCAGCGCGATCTCGGCCGCCACCGCCTCCGGCTCGGCCGCGACGGTGATGTCGAACACCGGCAGCATGTCCCGAACCGGCCTGGCCGACACGAGGACCACCCGGTACCGGCCCGCTCGCACTCCCCGATCGCCACCGGCGCTCCGGCCTCCCGAAAACCGCTTGCCGGGCGGACGACGGCCCACGTACCGTCGCCCGGCGTGACCCCGACCCTGCGCACCGAGCGCCTGCTGCTCGACCCGTACGTCCTCGCGGACGAAGAGGACTTCGTGACGCTGTTCCAGGACCGGGAGGTGTCCCGGTGGATGGGCGACGGCCCGCAGTCCGAGGCCGAGGACCGGGCCCTGTTCGGCCGCATCTTCACCCAGGTGTACGCCTCGAACCGGTTCGACGTCTGGGCCGTCCGGCAGGGCGGCCGCCTCGTCGGGCACGCCGAGATCAAGCCCACCACCGTGGTCGAGGGCTTCGAGATCGTCTACGCGCTGGCCCCGGAGGCGTGGGGCCGCGGCCTGGGCACCGAACTGGCGGCCGCGATCGTCGACTACGGCTTCACCGCCCTGGGGCTGGCCGAGGTGCACGCGACGGTCGCCGACGCCAACCTCGCTTCGCTGGCATTGCTGGGCAGGATCGGCTTCCGGCACGTCCGCGACATCACAGAGGACGACGGCAGCACGACCCGCCTGCTCACTCGGGGCCGCGCCGATGCCGCCGGAGCCGCCTCGCCGTAGCCGCCTCGCCGTAGCCGTCCCGCCGGAACAGAAAGACCGGAACGAACGCTCCCCCGATCGGGGGAGGCCCCCCATGAGCTGCGCCGCAATACTGGTGATCATGATCAGGGGAATCCGGCCGCTGCTGCGCGGCTCCACGTACTCGGGTGTGCTGTTCGCCTTCTTCGGCGCGCTGGCGAGCCTGCCGCTACTGCCGTTCGCGATGCTGCCGATGATGGCCTGGCCGTCCGGCCCCTACCTCACGCGGGCGGTGCTCACCCTGCTGTTCTGGGCGGCGCTGCTCGCCGTGGTCGGGCTGGCCCGCACCACCCGGCGGGTGCTGATCGGCGGCGTCCGTCGGCTGCTGAGGGTGTCGCTGCCGGATCCGGTGTCCGGCGCCCGGGCGGCGGACGCCCCCGGCTCCGACCGTTGGCGCACCCCGCTGTGGCTGCTGCTGCACGTGGCGCTGGGCTGGGTGGGGGGCCTGGCGAGCCTCGTGCTGCTCGGCGCGGCCGTGGCCCTGCCGGGCGGCTGGGTCTCCGGTGATGCCCGGCTGAGCTGGCCCGGCCGGTCGGTGCAGCTGACGGGCGCCTGGAGCTGGGTGGTGGCGGCGGTCTGCCTGCTGCTGGTGCCGGTGGTGTGCGCGGTGGTGGCGGGCGCGCTGCGCGGGCTGGCCCCGAAGCTGCTGGGTCCGTCGGCGGCCGAGCGGCTGGCGCTGGCGGCGGAGCGGGAGCGCCGGCTGGCCGAACGCAACCGGCTGGCCCACGAGTTGCACGACTCGATCGGGCACACCCTGACGGCGGCCACGATCCAGGCGGCGGTGGCGGGCGAGGTGCTCTCCGCCGACCCGGTGGCGGCGCGGGCCGCCATGCGCAGCATCGAGGAGTCGACCCGGGCCGCCCTGGAGGACCTGGACTACGTGCTGGGCGCGCTGCGCGAGGAGGAGTCGGGGGCGGCCCCGGCCCGGACCTTGGCCGACCTGCCCGAGCTGCTGGACCGGCTGCGGCACGCCGGCGCGGTGGTGGAGCCGGAGCTGTCCGGCGAGCTGGCGCAGGTGCAGGGGACGCTCTCCCGGGCGGCGTACCGGATCCTCCAGGAGGGGCTGACGAACGCGCTGCGGCACGGAGCGGGCGGCCCGATCGAGGTCCGGGTGGCGGCCGGGCCGGACACCCTGGAGCTCAGCGTGGCCAACCGGACCGGGGCGGGCCCGCGCCAGGGCGCCTTCCCGACCTCCGGCCACGGCCTGCCGGGCCTGGCCGAGCGGGTCCGGCTGCTGCACGGCGAGATCGAGGCCGGGCCGGACGGGCCCCAGGCCTGGCGGCTGGCCGTCCGGCTGCCCGTACGGTTGTCGGCATGACCGGCCCAGATCCCACCGACGCCGCGCCCGACGCCCCGAGCGACGCCACCGGCACCCCCGTCACCCTCCTGATCGCGGACGACGACGAGGTGACCCGCAGCGGCCTGCGCACCCTGCTCGCGGCGCAGCCGGGGATCACGGTGGTCGGGGAGGCGGCCGACGGCGTCGACGCGGTCGAGCAGGCGCAGCGGCTGCGGCCGGACGTGGCCCTGATGGACGTACGGATGCCGCGCCGCAACGGGATCGAGGCCACCCGGCAGCTGCTTGCCGAGTCGGCCGCGCCGCCGAAGGTCGTGGTGATCACCACCTTCGAGAACGACGGCTACGTCACCGCCGCGCTCAGCGCGGGGGCGAGCGGGTTCGTGCTGAAGCGGCTTCCGGTGCGGCAGATCGCGGAGGCGGTGCGGGTGGCGGCGGCCGGGGAGGCGATCCTCTTCCCGGCGGCGCTGCGCCGGATGGTCTCCGCCCGCCCGCTGGACTCCGCCGAGGCGTTGCCCCGGGCGGCGTTGACGGTGCGGGAGGAGGAGGTACTGCGGTCGATGGCCACGGGCCAGTCCAACCCGGAGATCGCGGAGTCGCTCAGGGTGAGCCTGGAGACGGTGAAGACGCACGTCGGGAACGTGCTGACCAAGCTCGGCGCGCAGAACCGGACCCACGCCGTGGTGATCGCGTACGAGTCCGGCCTGGTGGTGCCGGGGCTCGCCGGCTGACCCGGCCCGCCCCAGCACCCGCCCTCGGTCAGGAATCCAGCTCGCCGAGGAAGTCCAGCGCGATGGCCCAGGCCCGCTCCGCCGCCTCGGCGTCGTAGTCGGCCAGCTCGGTGTCGGTGAACAGGTGCCCGGCGCCCCGGTAGCGGTGCACCTCGACGTCGGCCCCGGCCCGCCGCATCCCCAGGTACCAGGCGTTCAGCCAGTCCTCGGTCTCGAACGGGTCCGGCTCGGCGACGTGCAGCTGCACCGGGATCTCGGTGGCCGCGTCCTCGCGCAGGTCGGAGGTGCCGTGCAGGAGCAGCAGGCCGCGGGCCTTGTCGTCGGCGAGGGCCAGGTTCTGCGCGAGCGAGCCGCCGAGCGAGAAGCCCGCGTAGACCAGGCCGCCGTCGGACAGCGGAGCGGCGGCGGTGACGGCCCGGCGCAGCAGTTCCTCGCTGCCGCCGACCTCCTCCTGGTACGCCAGTCCGGCCTCGATGTCGTCGAAGGTCCGCCCGTCGTACAGGTCCGGGGTGTGCACGGTGTGCCCGGCGGCGCGCAGCCGGTCGGCGGCGGCGTTGACGGCGGAGCGCAGCCCGAGGGCGGAGTGGAAGAGGACGATCTGGGCCACGGTCGGGGTCCTTCGGCAGCTGAGGGCGGGTACTCCCCCATGATCCCGCATGATCCGGCGACCCGACTTCCCCGGCCCGCCCGCCCCGGCCTCCCCCGCTCGCCCTCCCCGGGCAACCACACCCGCCCGCTCCACGACGGGTCGTCAGGTCACCTGATTTACCTACGCTTTACTAGCGGGTAACCTTCCGGACGTGAACGATCTTGTCCATGACATGACCCCTGCCCACCCGCGCCGCCGCCAGGTCCTGAAGGCCGGCGCGCTGGCCGCCGGCGCGACCGCCGCCCTCCCGATCGCCCTCCCCACCCCCGCCGAAGCCGCCGAGCCGGCCCAGGCCACCCAGACCGCCCAGGCCGCCGGAGCCGCCGGAGCCGCGCAGGCCCCCGAAGCCGCCCCCCGCTTCCTGCACGGCATAGCCTCCGGCGACCCCCTCCCCGACGGCGTCCTGCTCTGGACCAGGGTGACGCCCCGCCCCGAGTCCCTCCCCGGCTCGGGCCTCGGCCCCGACACCGAGGTCCGCTGGGAGCTGGCCGCCGACCAGGCCTTCACCCGCGTCGTCGCGAGCGGCACGGTGACCGCCACCGCCGCCGCCGACCACACCGTCAAGGCCGACGTCCGCGGCCTGACCCCGGACACCCCCTACTGGTACCGCTTCACCGCCACCACCGGTACCGGTACCGGCAGCGCCGTCTCCCCCACCGGCCGCACCCGCACCACCCCCGCCACCGACGCCGCCCTCTCCCGGCTGCGGTTCGGCGTCGCCTCCTGCGCCAACTGGGAGGGTGGCTACTTCTCCGCCTACCGCCACCTCGCCGCCCGCGGCGACCTGGACGCCTTCCTCTTCCTCGGCGACTACATCTACGAGTACAAGACCGGCGAGTTCTGCGCCCGCGGCACGGTCGTGCGCCCGCACGCCCCCACCCACGAGATCCTCACCCTCGTCGACTACCGCACCCGGCACGGCCAGTACAAGACCGACGACGACCTCCAGGCCCTGCACGCCAAGCTCCCGACCATCGCGATCTGGGACGACCACGAGTTCGCCAACGACGCCTGGTCCGGCGGCGCCGAGAACCACACCCCGGGCACCGAGGGCGCCTGGTCCGACCGGATGGCCGCCGCCAAGCAGGCCTACTTCGAGTGGATGCCGGTCCGGCCCTCGATCGCCGGCACCACCTACCGCCGCCTGCGCTACGGCAAGCTCGCCGACCTGCACCTGATGGACCAGCGCTCGTTCCGCTCCCAGCAGGCGAAGACGGGCAGCGGCGCCGTCGACTCGGCCGACCGCACCCTCACCGGCCGCGCCCAACTGGACTGGCTCAAGGCCGGGTTGTCCGCCTCCGACACCACCTGGCGACTGATCGGCAACGAGGTGATGATCTCCCCGGTCGCCTTCCTCTCGCTGCCCGACTACCTGCTGCGCCCGCTGGCCAAGCTGCTCGGCCTGCCCGGCGAGGGCGTGGCGGTCAACCCCGACCAGTGGGACGGCTACACCCACGACCGCCGCGAGCTGCTTGGCCACCTCAAGACGAACGGCATCACCAACACCGTCTTCCTGACCGGCGACATCCACTCCGCCTGGGCCGCCGACGTCCCGAACGAGGCCGCCACCTACCCGCTGTCCGGCAGTGTCGCCACCGAGTTCGTGGTCACCTCGGTGACCTCCGACAACGTCGACGACCTGCTGAAGGTCGCCCCGCAGACCGTCTCACTGGCGGCCGGCACCGCGATCAAGGCGGCCAACCCGCACGTCAAGTGGGTCGACCTGGACTCGCACGGCTACGGGGTCCTGGACATCACGCCCGAGCAGACCCAGATGGACTACTACGTCCTCTCCGACCGCACCCGCAAGGACGCGACCAGCAGCTGGACCCGCTCCTACCGCACCCGCACCGGCACCCAGCGGATCGAGCGCGCGAACGCCCCGATCGCCTGACCCCAGCCCTGACCCCCGCCCTGCGCCCCCCCCCCCCCCCCCCCCCCCCGCCCCCCCCCCCGGGGCCCCCCCCCCCCCCCCCGGCCGCCACCCCCCCCCCGGCCCCCCCCCCCCCCGCGGCGGCCCCGCAGCACAACGGCCCTACGACACCACGTCCTTGCGCGCGAACCCCCGGAACGCCAGCGCGAGCAGCACCGCCGCGTACGACAGCGACAGCGAGACGCCCTGCACCATGCCGCCCCACTCCAACTGCGGCTGCAGGGCGTCCGCCCAGGCGTACTGCCAGTGCGCGGGCAGCCACTCCCGCAGGCCCCCCAGCGCCGTGACGGCGTCCAGCACCCCGGTGATGATCGACGCGAACACCGCCCCGCCGACGGCGCCCAGCGGCGCGTCCGTCGCCGTGGAGAGCCAGAACGCCAGCGCGGCGATCACGATCTCGGCGAGGAACACGTACGCCGCCGCGACGGCCAGCCGGGGCAGCGCCTCCCCGGCCGAAAGGCTGGCCCCGGTGGGCAGTTTGAGGTCCCCCCAGCCGTACGCGGCGGTGCCGACGACCAGCCCGATCAGCGGCAGCATCGCCACCGCCACCGCCGAGAACGCCAGCCCGACCGCGAACTTGCGGGCCAGCAGCCGGGCCCGGGGCACCGGCGCGGCCAGCAGGTAGCGCAGCGAGGACCAGCTCGCCTCGGAGGCGACCGTGTCGCCGCAGAACAGCGCCACCGGGATGACCAGCAGGAAGCCGGTGCCCACGAACAGCATGGTGGCGGCGAAGTTGGGCCCGGACGCGGTGGCCAGGTCGATGAAGGTGGTCCGGTCGGGGCGGCTCGGGGTGCCGCCGATCTGGAACG
Source organism: Kitasatospora sp. NPDC059803 (assembly GCF_042732255.1). NCBI lineage: Bacteria > Bacillati > Actinomycetota > Actinomycetes > Kitasatosporales > Streptomycetaceae > Kitasatospora > Kitasatospora sp. NPDC059803. The sequence continues at coordinate 60,204 of NZ_JBHWIJ010000006.1, forward strand.
CGGCCAGCATCACGAACGGCAGGGCGGCCAGCACCGCGCCGATCACCAGGGTGCGGCGCCGCCGCAGTTGGCGCATCGCCTCCACCCGCAGCGGCAGCGTCCGGCCCGCCCGGTACCCCTCGGCGTGGTCCGCCGACACGACGCCGCTCACGCCATCACCCACCTCGCTGCTCACCTCACTGCTCACCTCACTGCTCACGCCACCGTTCGCACCCCTGCTCACGCCGCACCTCCGATCAACGACAGGAACGCGTCCTCCAGCCGCCGCTGCGGCCCGGCGCTCTCCACCGGCACGCCGAGGCGCACCAGTTCGGCCAGCAGTTCGTGCGCCGCCAGCCCGTCCAGGCGCACCAGCAGCCCGCCCTCGACGGCCTCCGCCGAGCCGACCCCGGCCAGCGCGCCGACCTTCTCGACGACCGACCCGGGCTCGTACCCGGCGGGCACCCCGAGGAACAGCAGCTCGCCCGCGCCGACGATCTCGCCGACGGCCCCGGTGGTGATCAGCCGCCCGCGGTCCATCACCACCAGGTCCGTGCAGCTCTGCTCGACCTCGGCGAGCAGGTGGCTGGAGACGATGACGGTACGGCCGGCGGCGGCGTACCGGATCATCACCTCGCGCATCTCGCGGATCTGCGGCGGGTCGAGCCCGTTGGTCGGCTCGTCGAGGATCAGCAGGTCCGGCATCCCGAGCATGGCCTGGGCGATGGCGAGCCGCTGCCGCATGCCCTGCGAGTAGGTCCGCACGGCGCGGTCGAGCGCCTCGCCGAGACCGGCGATGGCCAGCGCCTCGTCGGAGCGGGCGTCCTCCTCCGGTCGGCCGGTGGCCTGCCAGTACAGCCGCAGGTTGGCCCGGCCGGTGAGGTGCGGCAGGAAGCCCGCGCCCTCGACGAAGGCGCCGACCCGGGAGAGCACCGGTGCGCCGGGGCGCACCAGGTGGCCGAAGATCCGGATCTCGCCCGCGTCGGGCCGGATCAGGCCCATCAGCATCCGCAGCGTGGTGGTCTTGCCGGCGCCGTTGGGCCCGAGCAGGCCGAGCACCTGCCCCTGCTCCACCCGGAAGCCCAACTCCCGTACGGCGTAACGGTCCTGGGCGCCCTTGTAGCGCTTGCTCAGGCCGGTGATCTGCAATGGCACCCCGGCCAGCGCCGGGTCGTACGCCGGGTCGTCGCCCGCCCCCCGCCGACGGCGGCGCAGCAGCCGGGGCGACAGCACCAGGCCCAGCGCCACCACGACGGCCGCCAGCGGCAGCAGCCAGGTGCGCGCGGGCAGCGGCGTGGCCTCGGTGACGAGTTCGTCGTCGGTCGGCACGGTGAGCGCCCCGGCCGGCGCGACCCGGTAGGTGGCGGGCTCGACGGGCGAGGCGTACGCGAGGTCGGTGGCGGCCAGGACGAGCCGCAGCCGGTGCCCGGCGGCGAAGGTGTGGTCGACGGCGGGCAGCGCGACCGTGACGGTGCGGCCCGCGTCGGCGCCGGTGACCCGCAGCGGGGCGGCGAGCTGCTGCGGGAGCACGGCCTTGCCGTCCGGGCCCACGTCGTACAGCTTGGCGAAGAGCACCGCGTCCGGCCGGTCGGCGTGCACCTGGACGGGCACGGTGGGCTGCCCGGTCAGGTGCAGCGGCTGGCCCAGCGGCGCGGAGTCGAAGGCGGCGTGCTGGCCGGGGAAGTCGAGCGACAGCCCGGCGCCGAGCGAGGCGGCCTGGCTGAGCGCCCCGATCCCGGGCAGCGTCGAGATCCCGGGCGGGGCGCCGCCGGGCGGGTTGGCGATGGTCTGCTCGCCGCCGGCCAGTTCGACGCCGTGGGAGCCGGTTCCGTCCAGGCCCGGGTAGCGGTCGGCGGAGGCGCCGCGCAGCACGGCCTGGAAGCCGGTGGAGTCGACGCCCCCGGTGCGGGTGACCCGGAACGCGGGGCCGGTGTCGTCGCCCTGCCCCTTCAGGTAGTGGTCGAACCAGGCGGTCACCCGGTCGTCGACCCGGGCGCTGGTGTCGGTGCCGCCGTCGTGCCCGCCGGCGAACCAGTCCACCGAGACGGGCGCGCCGTTGGCCGCGACGGCCCGGGCGATCCGGTCGCCCTGGTCGAGCGGGAACAGCGAGTCCTGCTGGCCCTGCACGACCAGGGTGGGCGCCTTGAGCTGCGCGGCCACCGAGGACGGGCTGGAGCGGTCCAGCAGTGCGACGGCCTCCGGGTCGGCGTGCCCGGCGGTGGCGACCCGGTCGTACATCTGGCAGAGCGACTCCAGGAACCGCCCGCAGCCGACCGGCCCGCCCGCGGCGTCGCCGCCCTGCCCGGAACCGCCCTGCCCGGGAGCGCCCTGCCCCGGCCCGGCCCCGCCGCCGCGCGGCGCGCCGCCGGAGGGGCCGAGGTCGCCGGCCGCGCCGGTGGTGAAGAAGATCCCGGCCCAGAGCTTCTTGAACACGCCGTCGACGGAGCCCGAGCCCTGCACGCCCTGCGGGAACAGCGCGTCGGCCAGGTTCCACCAGGTGATCTGGGTGGCCACCGCGTCGATCCGGTGGTCGTACGCGGAGGCCAGCAGCGAGACGGCGCCGCCGTACGAGGCACCGGTGATGCCGACCCGGGGGTCGCCGGGCCCGTCGAGCTGCACCTCGGGCCGCTGGGCCAGCCAGTCCACCAGGTGCTTGACGTCCTCGACCTCGCGGTCGGGCGCGTTGAGGCCGATCTTCCCGCCCGAGTGCCCGAAGCCGCGCGCCGACCAGGTCAGCACCGCGTAGCCCTGCCGGGCCAGCTGCTGGGCGCGTTCGCGCTCGCCGTCCTTGGAGCCGCCGAAGCCGTGCGCGAGCAGGACCGCCGGGCGCGGGGTGCTGCCGGTGGTGAAGAAGGAGGTGTCCACCTGGACCTGCTGGTCACTGCCGGGGGTCTCCGGCATGGCGAGGAAACGGTCCTCCTGATGGACCGCCGGCTCACCGCCGGACGCCACCGTCGCCGTACCCGCCCCGGCCACCACCACCAGGGCCACCGCACCGGCCACCACCCTGCGCCGCACCGTCGTATCCCGGCTGCGCCACCGGCGCCACGCCCCACCGAACTCCATGGGGGCTGATCGTATCCGCCCCCCGGGTAGGCGTCCGATAAGGCCACCGCCGAAGCCGCCGCTTGCGCCCCGTTCACCCCGTTGCGTCCGGGTACCGCGCGGGAAAACGGAGATCCCCGCACCCCACCAGGGGCACGGGGATCCGCACGGCCGGGCCCGAAGCCCTACAGCACCTGCGTCATCGTCCGATGCGGTATCCCCGCGGACTCGTACACCGGGCCCTCGGCCGTGTACCCCAGCCGCTCGTAGAACCCCAGCGCCCCCACCTGCGCGTGCAGTTCCACCTCGACGGCCCCGCGGTCGAGCCCGGCCGCCTCGATCGCCCGCACCAGCTGGGCTCCGAGCCCGGTCCCCCGGGCCGCCGACACCACCGCGAGGCGTCCGAGCAGCACCCGGCCCTCGACACCCCCGGTGAGCTTCAGCGCCTGCTCCCCGAAGATCAGCCGTGCGGTCCCGAGCGCGGTCCCGTCCGCCGCCACGGCCAGCAGGTGCACCGAGGTCGCGTCGTACTCGTCGTACTCCAGTTCCTCCGGCACGTGCTGCTCGACGATGAACACCTCGCGCCGCACGTCCCGCACCAGAGTCAGGTCCGCGGCGCCCGCCGCGGTCCGGATGGCCGCCGTCATCTCAGCTCTCCGACGAGATGATGTCGAGCGCCTTGCGCAGGTCGGGCGAGTACTCGCTGGAGAACTCGACCCACTGCCCGTCCGCCGGGTGCTCGAAGCCGAGCGACACGGCGTGCAGCCACTGCCGGGTCAGCCCGAGCCGCTTGGCCAGCGTCGGGTCGGCGCCGTAGGTCAGGTCGCCCACGCAGGGGTGGCGCAGCGCGGACATGTGGACCCGGATCTGGTGGGTGCGCCCGGTCTCCAGCTTGATGTCGAGCAGCGAGGCCGAGCGGTAGGCCTCGACCAGGTCGTAGTGGGTGACGGACGGCTTGCCGTCCTTGGTCACGGCCCACTTCCAGTCCGAGCTGGGGTGCCGTCCGATCGGCGCGTCCACGGTGCCGCTCAGCGGGTCCGGGTGCCCCTGTACGAGGGCGTGGTAGCGCTTCTCGGTGATCCGGTCGTGGAACTGCCGCTTGAGGTCGGTGTACGCGCGCTCGGACTTGGCGACGACCATCAGCCCGGAGGTGCCGACGTCGAGCCGGTGCACGACGCCCTGGCGCTCGGCGGCGCCGGAGGTGGAGATCCGGTAGCCGGCCGCGGCGAGCCCGCCGATGACGGTGGTGCCGGTCCAGCCGGGGCTGGGGTGCGCGGCGACGCCGACCGGCTTGTCGACGAGCACGATGTCCTCGTCGTCGTGGACGATCCGCATGCCCTCGACCGGCTCGGCGATGATCCGCACGGGGGCGGCGGGGGCGGGGATCTCGACCTCCAGCCAGGAACCGGCGGTCACCCGGTCCGACTTTCCGGCCACGGCGCCGTCGAGCGTCACCTTGCCGTCGGCGGCCAACTCGGCGGCCTTCGTCCGGGAGAAACCGAACATCCGGGCGAGGGCGGCGTCGAGGCGCTCGCCCTCCAGGCCGTCGGGTACGGGGAGGCTGCGGATCTGCGCTGCGGTACTCACCCGTACGAGTATGCCGGAACCGCGGCCCTCCGCCGCCCGCCCGACCGCCCGGGGCCCCTGCTACTCGGTCTTGCCGCCCTGCTGGTGGACGGTGCCGTCCGGGTTGCTGCCCCGGAAGGAGAGCAGCACGACGAGGATTCCGCCGCAGACGATCGCCGAGTCGGCGAGGTTGAAGACCGCGAAGTGCTGGACGGAGATGAAGTCGACGACGTGCCCGCGGAAGACGCCCGGCGAGCGGAACAGCCGGTCGGTGAGGTTGCCCAGGGCCCCGCCGAGCAGCAGCCCGAGCGCGATCGCCCAGGGCAGGCTGTACAGCCGGCGGGCGATCCGCCAGATCACCACGATGACGGCCGAGGCGATCATCGTGAAGACGACGGTCAGCGCCTGCCCCATGCCGAAGGCGGCGCCGGAGTTGCGGATGACCTGGAAGGTGACGACGTCCCCGATCACCTTGATCGCCGCGTGGTTCTCCAGCCGGGCCACGACCAGCAGCTTGCTGCCGAAGTCGATCAGGAAGGCGAGCAGCGCGACGACCATCAGCACGCCGATCCGCCGACGGCCCTTCGGCGCCTCCGCCGCGGCCGGGGCGGTCGCCTCGGCGGGCTCGGCAGGCTCCGCGGGCTCGGTGGGCTCGGCCACGGCCACCTCCACGGCTTCGGCGGGGGTCGGGACGGCGTCGTCCCGCGTCTGGGGGGAACCTTGCGTACTGATGATCCGCTCCGCTGCCGGTGGAGCTCCCCCGGTTGGAGGTGGGGGAGGGTGGGCCCATGGTCGCCGTACCGGACACCTCCGAACCGGACGTGTCCCAGGATTCAGGCGACGTTACGGGGTCGAGCGTACGGCAAGCCCGACCCCCTGCGCCGCCCCGGTCGGCCGCGTCAGCGGCGTTCCTGCTTGGCCTTGCACTGCACGCAGAGCGTGGCCCGGGGGAAGGCCTGCATCCGGGCCTTTCCGATGGCCTGCCCGCAGGACTCGCAGGTGCCGAAGCCGACGCCCTCCAGCCTGGTCAGGGCCCGCTCGGTCTGGGCGAGGCTGTCCCGGGCGTTGTTGGCGAGCGCGAGTTCGCTCTCCCGCGAGATGTTCTTCGTACCGGCGTCCACCTGGTCGTCACCGGCTCCGTCGTTGGAGTCACGCATCAGGCCGGAGATGGCCGCCTCGGCGGCGTCGATCTCGTTCTGCAGCCGCTCCAGCTCGCTGATGAGCTCGGTGTGCAGCTCGTGGACCTCGTCGGTGGTCCACGGGTCCTCGCCGGGCCGGACCGGCAGCGTGGCCGGGTCCACCGACTCGGCGCCGCGCGGCACGGTGACGGTGTCGGTGCTGCTCTTCTGCCGTGCGGTAGTGGTCACGGTCCCCTCCCCTGGATCGGCCGCCACGGCCTTGCGTGCCCGCTTGGTGGCGGTACCCGCGCCGGTTGCCTTCTCAGCCATGGCTTCGACCCCATCTACGAACGAATCGAGCCGCCGGTTCCCGGCGGCCTCCAGTGCCGGAACGATAATCCCGATCAAAACCGGTCACAACATGACATTCCGACGCCCCATGATGATCCCACCCAGGCAGTCGCCCCAGCCGCCACGCCCCGCGCGCTGACCAGACTTGTGCCCAGATCACCCCCGCCTAACCACCACCGCCGCCGGCCCCGGAGCGCCCCGGCCGTCCACCGCGGGGAAAAACGATTTGGACAAACCGACTCACCCGGCCGATACACTGGCCCTGCAAGGCGCAGATGGGACGAGTACCGACGTACGCAGCCACCAGCGACCCGGGGACGGTGCGAGCCCGGGGGTGTGCACGGCGGGAAGATCACCCCGGAGCCGCCGGAAGAACGGCCGCCCGCCACCGCGCGGGCCGGCCCACTAGACCCGGCAGCAAGCCCAAACAAGAGGGCCGCAGCAGCACCGCGGCCAAGGAGGGTGGTACCGCGGGGCGGCTCGCCGTCTCGTCCCTCCGTCGGATCCCGTTCACATCCGCCGGAGGTATGACGCCCGCGATGAGCACCTACAACTCCGTCCCCGCACAGGTGGACCTGCCCGCCCTCGAACACCAGATCCTGTCGTTCTGGCAGGACAACAAGATCTTCCAGCGCAGCCTGGAGCAGTCCGAGGGCCGCCCCGAGTGGGTCTTCTACGAGGGCCCGCCGACCGCCAACGGCATGCCCGGCGCCCACCACATCGAAGCCCGCGTCTTCAAGGACGTCTTCCCGCGCTTCCGGACGATGAAGGGCTACCACGTCGCCCGCAAGGCCGGCTGGGACTGCCACGGCCTCCCGGTCGAGCTCGCCGTCGAGAAGGAGCTGGGCTTCTCCGGCAAGCAGGACATCGAGGCGTACGGCATCGCCGAGTTCAACGCCAAGTGCCGCGAGTCGGTGACCCGCCACACCGACGCCTTCACCGAGCTGACCACCCGCATGGGGTACTGGGTCGACCTCGACGAGGCCTACCGGACGATGGACCCGTCGTACGTCCAGTCCGTCTGGTGGTCGCTCAAGCAGATCTTCGACAAGGGCCTGCTGGTCCAGGACCACCGGGTCGCCCCCTGGTGCCCGCGCTGCGGCACCGGACTGTCCGACCACGAGCTGGCCCAGGGCTACGAGACCGTCGTCGACCCCTCGGTCTTCGTCCGCTTCCCGCTGACCAGCGGCCCGCTGGCCGGCCAGGCCGCGCTGCTGGTCTGGACCACCACCCCGTGGACCCTGGTCTCCAACACCGCCGCCGCCGTCCACCCGGAGGTCACCTACGTGGTGGCCACCGACGGCGAGGAGAAGCTGGTCGTCGCCGAGCCGCTGCTCGCCAAGGCCCTCGGCGAGGGCTGGGAGGCCACCGGCGAGTCCTTCACCGGCGCCGAGATGGAGCGCTGGGCCTACCGCCGCCCGTTCGACCTGGTCGAGATCGAGAACGCGCACTACGTCCTCAACGCGGACTACGTCACCACCGAGGACGGCACCGGCATCGTCCACCAGTCGCCCGCCTTCGGCGCGGACGACCTCGCGACCTGCCGCAAGTACGGCCTGCCGGTGGTCAACCCGGTCCTCGCCGACGGCACCTTCGCCCCCGAGGTCCCGCTGGTCGGCGGCCAGTTCTTCAAGAAGGCCGACGAGGCCCTGGTCGCGGACCTCAAAGAGCGCGGCCTGCTCTTCCGCCACCTCCCGTACGAGCACAGCTACCCGCACTGCTGGCGCTGCCACACCGCGCTGCTCTACTACGCGCAGCCGTCCTGGTACATCCGCACCACCGCGGTCAAGGACGCCCTGATCCGGGAGAACGAGGCCACCAACTGGTACCCGGAGACCGTCAAGCACGGCCGCTTCGGCGACTGGCTGAACAACAACATCGACTGGGCGCTCAGCCGTAACCGCTACTGGGGCACCCCGCTGCCGATCTGGCGCTGCGAGGAGGGCCACCTCACCTGCGTCGGCTCGCTGGCCGAGCTCTCCGAGCTCACCGGCACCGACCAGAGCGAGCTCGACCCGCACCGCCCGTACATCGACGACGTGACCTTCGCCTGCCGCGAGTGCGGCGGCGCCTCGACCCGGGTCCCCGAGGTCATCGACGCCTGGTACGACTCGGGCTCGATGCCCTTCGCCCAGTACGGCTACCCGTACCAGAACAAGGAGCTGTTCGAGAAGCGCTACCCGGCGCAGTTCATCTCCGAGGCGATCGACCAGACCCGTGGCTGGTTCTACACGCTGATGGCGGTCGGCACCCTGGTGTTCGACAAGAACAGCTACGAGAACGTCGTCTGCCTGGGCCACATCCTGGCCGAGGACGGCCGCAAGATGTCCAAGCACCTGGGCAACATCCTGCAGCCGATCCCGCTGATGGACCAGCACGGCGCCGACGCCGTCCGCTGGTTCATGGCCGCCGGCGGTTCGCCCTGGTCGGCCCGCCGGGTCGGCCACGGCACCATCCAGGAGGTGGTCCGCAAGACCCTCCTCACCTACTGGAACACCGTCGCCTTCCAGGCCCTGTACGCCCGCACCGCCGGCTGGTCCCCCTCGGCGGCCGATCCGGCCCCGGCCGACCGCCCGCAGCTGGACCGCTGGGTGCTCTCCGAGCTGAACACCCTGGTCCGCGAGGTCGACGCCGCCTTCGAGGCGTACGACACCCAGCGCGCCGGCAAGCTGCTGTCCGGCTTCGTCGACGACCTGTCCAACTGGTACGTCCGCCGCGGCCGCCGCCGCTTCTGGCAGGGCGACGCGGCCGCGCTCGCCACCCTGCACGAGGCGCTGGAGACGGTCACCCGCCTGATGGCCCCGATGACCCCGTTCATCACCGAGCAGGTCTGGCAGGACCTGGTCGTCCCGATCGCCGCGGACGCCCCGGCCTCGGTCCACCTGGCCACCTGGCCGCAGGCGGACGAGTCGCTGATCGACACCGACCTCTCCCGGCACATGGCGCTGGTCCGCCGCCTGGTGGAGCTCGGCCGGGCCACCCGTGCCGAGTCCGGCGTGAAGACCCGTCAGCCGCTGTCCCGCGCGCTGATCGCCGCCCAGGGCTGGGACGAGCTGCCCGCCGACCTGCGCGCGCAGATCGCCGAGGAGCTCAACGTCTCCACCCTGGAGTCGCTCGCCGAGGTCGGCGGCTCGCTCGTCGACACCAGCGCCAAGGCCAACTTCCGCGCCCTGGGCAAGCGGTTCGGCAAGGGCGTGCAGGACGTCGCCAAGGCGGTCGCCGCCACCGACGCCGCCCGCCTGGCCGCCGAACTGCGCGCCGACGGCGAGACCTCGGTCGAGCTGAACGGCGAGCCGGTCGCCCTCTCCCCGGACGAGGTGATCATCACCGAGACCCCGCGCGAGGGCTGGGCCGTCGCCAACGAGTCCGGCGCCACCGTCGCCCTCGACCTGGCAAAAACCCCGGAGAACAAGCGGATCGGCGTCGCCCGCGACGCCATCCGCCAGATCCAGGAGGCCCGCAAGAACTCCGGCCTCGACGTCGCCGACCGGATCGTCCTGCGCTGGCGGGCCACCACCGAGGAGACCGCCGAGGCCATCGCCGAGCACGGCCCCCTCGTCGCCGAGGAGGTCCTGGCCACCGACTTCGCCGCCGGCACGGCCGACTGGGACTCCGAGACCTTCGCCGACGAAGCCCTCGGCCTCGCCTTCCAGCTCCGCAAGGCCTGACCCGCTCCGAAGCCGCCGTCACCCCGCCCGGGGCGACGGCGGCTTCGCCGTACCCGCGCGCCCCTGAAGTGGCGTCACCACCCCGCGCGCGCCCATCCCCCGCCCCCGTCCGCACCACAGCAGAGCGCCCCCTGTTCGACCC
>NZ_JBHWIJ010000007.1:0-14027 GCF_042732255.1 Kitasatospora sp. NPDC059803
TGGGGGTGACGGGCGGGGCCCGCGCCGGTATCCGGTATTACCGCCGCCGGAGGGATCCTACCCCGCGGCCCGCCGCACCCCCTGGGCCTTGCCCGGCCGGTGGGGGGGGCGGCCGTTTTGTCCCCCGCACCCCTCCCCACCAGGCACGCGACACCCCGCCAGGACCCGTCAGTGAGCGGTCAGTTGGACGTCATCGACCCGTCATCGGGCCTGACTAATTTGCTGCTCAGAGGCCCGATTTCCGGGCACCCCAGGGCGCCCGCACAGGGCACCCGCAAAAACGGAGGAAAACGAGCATGACGACGGTAGCCCCGGAGCGTCTCACCCGGATCCGCGAAATCATCGCCGAGAACATCGACGTGCACACCGAGTTCGCCGACACCGCGCTGTTCGTCGACGAGCTGGGCGCCGACTCGCTGAAGCTCATCGACGTGCTCAGCGCCCTGGAGATGGAGTACTCCATCGTCATCGACATGAACGAGCTGCCGAAGATGGTGAACGTGGAGGCCACGTACCAGGTGACCGCGACGGCCGCCGGCTGGTGATCGGGGCGGGTTCCGGGACCGGAACCCCCGCCCGCAGGCATCCCACTGCTTAAGGAGTCCCATGTCCACCGCACAGTCACCAGCGGCACCCCGCGCCGGCGTGCCCGCCGACCGCCGCCGGGTCGTCCTCACCGGCCTCGGGGCGATCTCCAGCATCGGCACGGGTGTCGAGGAGTACACCGCGGGGCTGCGGGCCGGCCGCTCCGGTGCGCGGCCGATCACCCGGTTCGACACCGAGGGGTTCGGCCAGAACATCGCCTGCGAGGTCCCCGACTTCGAGCCGGAGCGCTGGATCCGCAACGTCCCCCTCGACGACATGGGCCGCGCCGGGCAGTTCGCCGTCGCCGCCGCCCGGATGGCCGTGGAGGACGCCGGGCTCACCGAGGCCGACCTCGGCGAGCGCCAGGCCGTCATCAGCGTCGGCACCACCGACGGCGAGGGGCACGACATCGGCGTGCTGGTCGAGCAGGAGATCGCGGCCGGGGACCCGGAGGGCATGGACCCGGTGCTGTCCCGCCGGATCAACGCCGGCCGGCTCACCACCGTCATCGCCCGCGAGCTGCGGATGCCGAACGTGGAGCCGACCACCATCACCACCGCCTGCGCGGCGGGCAACTACTCGATCGGCTACGGGCTGGACGCGATCCGCTCCGGCGAGGTCGACATCGCCCTGTGCGGCGGCGCCGACGCCGTCTGCCGCAAGGCCTTCGCGCTGTTCAAGCGCTTCGGCGCGCTCACCCCGGACGTGGTCCGCCCGTTCGACAAGAACCGCCAGGGCATCCTGACCGGCGAGGGCGCGGGCATCCTCGTCCTGGAGAGCCTGGAGTCCGCCCTCGCCCGCGGCGCGCACATCTACGCCGAGGTGCTCGGGTACGGCCTCAGCTGCGACGCCGCCCACCCGACCGCGCCGAACCGCGACGGCATCGCGCGCGGCATCCGGCTCGCCCTGGACGACGCCGGGGTCGAGCGGGACGAGATCGACTTCATCTCCGCGCACGGCACCGGCACCAAGGCCAACGACAAGACCGAGTCGGCCGCCATCGTCGACGTGTACGGCGACGCACCGCCGCGCACCGTCGCGGTGAAGTCGATGCTCGGCCACTCGATGGGCGCGGCCAGCGCGCTCGGCGCGATCGCCTGCAGCCTCGCCATCGAGCACCAGTTCATCCCGCCGACCATCAACCACGTGGAGACCGACCCCGACTGCCCGCTGGACGTCGTGCCCAACCAGGCCGTCGACGCGGAGGTCCGGATCGTGGAGAACAACTCCAGCGCCTTCGCCGGCAACAACGCCATCCTGATTCTGGGCACGTACGGAGAGCGAGTCTGACGATGACCACCGCAGCCACCCCGGCGGCCCTGCCGCCGGAGACACTCGTCATCACCGGTTGGTCGGCCGTGTCGCCGTACGGCCTGACCCGCCAGGACTTCGCGTCCGGCGTGCGCGCCGGCGCCAAGACCGCCGTCAAGGCGGACGCCGCGCTCGGCACGCTGCCGTCGCCCGACGTCTGCCTGGTGCCCGGCTTCGACATCAAGGGCCTGCTCGGCCCCACCGGCACCGCCAAGATGGACCGGCTCACCGCGCTGGCCCTGGTCGCCTCCGACGGCCTGCTCAAGGACGCCGACGGCAACCGGGTGGTGGAGACCGACGACCGCACCGGTGTGGTCCTCGGCATCTCGATGGGCAGCCTGGAGAACGTCACCAACTTCCTCAAGCAGTCCTACACCAACGCGCTGCCCTTCCACGTCGACGCCGGCCGCATCCCCTTCGGCAGCCTCAACCACGCCGCCGGCGCCACCGCCATCCGGCACGACCTCAAGGGCCCCAACACCACCGTCGCCGGCGGCCGGGTCAGCGGCCTGCTCGCCCTCAACTACGCGCGGCGCCTGATGGGCCAGGGCCGGGCGACCAAGTACCTGGTCGGCTCGGCCGAGGAGTTCTCCGCCGCGCACGCCTGGATCGAGCACACCGCCGTCGCGGCCGGCGACTCCACTCCGCTGCTCGGCGAGGGCTGCGGCCTGTTCGTCGTCGAGCACGCCGGCACCGCCCAGCGCCCGGCGCTCGCCGCGGTGCTCGCGGTGGAGACCCGCGTCGACATCGACGACGACCCGAAGGCCGCCGTCACCGCGTGCGTGCAGCGCGCCCTGGCCCGCGCCGGCGTCACCGCCGACGAGGTCTGGGCCGCCGTCCCGTGCGCCGCGCCCACCGCGGCCGGCCGGGCCGAGTACGACGCGCTCGCCGCGCTGCTGCCGGCCGAGGCACTGGGCCGGGTCCCGTCCATGGAACTGCTCGGCGACACCAGCGCGGCCTCCGCGTCCTTCCAGATCCAGGCGGTGCTCGGCGTGGCCGAGGCCGACCCGGCGGCCCGGGGCCGGATCGCCCTGGTGTCCGCCGTCGACCGTGACGGCGCGGTGGGCTGCGCCGTCCTGAGACTCTTCGGGGAGCACGCGTGATCGCCCTGGTCAGCGGCGGGTCCCGGGGCATCGGCAAGGCCATCGTGCTGCGCCTGGCCCAGGACGGCTACGACGTCGCCTTCTGCTACCGCTCCAATGCCGAGGCCGCCGAGCAACTCGCCAAGCAGGCAGGCGAGTTCGGCACCCGGATCACGGCCACCCAGTGCGACGTGGCCGACCCGGAGCAGGTCCGCGACTGGTACAACCGCACCGAGCGCGAGGTCGGCCCGGTGGACGCCGCCGTCACCTCGGCCGGCATCACCCGGGACCGCCCGGTCATCCTGATGCCGGAGGACGACTGGAACCAGGTCCTGCGCACCAACCTGGACGGCGTGTACCACGTGTGCCGCGCCGCCGCCTTCGCGATGAGCAAGCGCCGCAGCGGATCTATCGTCAACCTGTCCTCGGTGTCCGGCATCTACGGCAACCTCGGCCAGGCCAACTACGCCGCGTCCAAGGCCGGCATCATCGGCTTCACCAAGTCCCTCGCCAAGGAGACCGGCCCGCGCGGCGTGCGCGCCAACGTGGTCGCGCCGGGCCTGATCGCCACCGACATGGTCGGCGACATGTCCGACGCCGCGGTGGAGCGGATGCTGAAGAACGTCGCCCTCGGCCGGGCCGGCAAGCCCGAGGAGGTGGCCGACCTGGTCTCCTTCCTGGTCTCCGACCGCGCCGCCTACATCAGCGGGTCGGTCTTCGAGATCCACGGCGGCGGCACGTTCTGATGGGAGCACGAATGCAGGGGGCCCAGGGACTGCGCGACCACTACGACGCGATCGTCGTCGGCAGCGGCATCGGCGGCCTGACCACCGCCGGCTACCTGGCGGCCGACGGGCGCAGCGTCCTCGTCCTCGAACAGCACGACATCGCCGGCGGCAACGCGCACGTGTTCCGCCGCCGGCGCAAGTACGAGTTCGACGTCGGCACGCACTACCTCGGCGACTGCGGCCCCGACGGGCACTTCCCGGCGATCCTGGCCGGCCTCGGCGTCCTGGACCGGGTGCGGTTCCGGCCGATGGACAACGAGCAGGGCTTCGACCGGATCATCACGCCCACCGCGACCGTCGACGTGCCGGCCGGCTGGGACGCCTACCGCGACCGGCTGCGGCAGGCCCTGCCCGAGGAGGCCGACCGGATCTCCGGCTTCCTCGAACTCGCCGAGAACGTGGCCGGCTCGACCCGCGCCGGCCTGAACGGCGAGTCCCTGGTCGACCTGTTCCGCAAGTCCCCGCAGACCATGCGCTGGTCCCGCCGCACCTTCGCCGACGCCCTGGGCCACTTCGGCCTCTCCGCCAAGGCGCGCACGCTGCTCGCGGCGCAGGCCGGCAACTACGGCACCATGCCCGACGGCATCAGCCTGGCCCACCACGCCTCGATGATGGACCACTACCTGCGCGGCGCGTACTACCCCGAGGGCGGCGGCCAGGCGATGGTCGCCGCGTTCGTCGAGGCGCTGGAGGCGCACGGCGGCGAACTGCGCACCCGCTGCGACGTCCGCCGCATCCTGGTCGAGAACGGGCGCGCCACCGGCGTCGAACTCACCGACGGGCAGCGGGTCTCGGCCCCGCTGGTCATCTCCAACGCGGACTACCGGCGCACCGTCCTCGACCTGTGCGGCGGCGAGGACGCCTTCCCCGCCGAGGTGGTGGCCCGCACCCGCGCGGCGATCATGCGCGGCTCCTTCGTCTCGGTGTACATCGGGCTCGACACCGAACTGCCGGGCCTGCCCAACGCCAACCTCTGGTGGCACGACAGCGACGACATGGAGGGCGCGCACGCCGCCATGCTGGAGCGGTACGCCCGGGACGGCTCGATGGACTCGGTGCCGGCGCTCACCTTCTCCTTCGCCTCCCTCAAGGACCCGGGCGCCACCGCCGTCTGCCCGCCCGGCCACAGCAACTTCCAGCTCATGACGGGCCTGCCGCCCGGCTACGGGTTCTGGGGCCTGGAGGGCGGCCCGGCCGACGGCGAGCCCTACCGCCGCAACGCCGCCTACCTCGCCCGCAAGCAGCAGCTCACCGAGGTCATGCTGGCCACCGCCGAGAAGGTCATCGGCCCGTTCCGGGAGCGCATCACCCACCTGGAGACGGCCACCCCGCTCACCCACGAGCGCTACATCCGGGCCACCGGCGGCACCCCGTACGGCATGGCCAGCTGGGGCGGCTCCAACCAGCGGCCGGACGTGCGCACCGAGGTCGAGGGCCTGTACGTGGTCGGCCAGAGCGTCCGCTACGGCAGCGGCATCGCCGCGGTCGCGAACAGCGGCATGGCCGCCGCCTCCGACATCATCGGCCGCGGGCTGCTGCGCGAGGTGTTCGGCGGCGCGGTGCTCGGCGATCCCTCCCGGCTGCCCGACCGCGGCCCGGACTGGGACCCGCTGGTGGTCTCGCGCGGGCGGGCGCGGCAGCGCGCCAAGGGCCTGGCCCGCATCGGCTGACCCCTCCTCCCCTCCGTTTCCTCACCCCTCCGATCCGCACCCCTCCGACCAGGAGCACTGTTCCCATGAATCAGGTCCCTCCCTTCGCCGTGGTCTCCGGCGCCCAGGTGCACGAGGCCCTCAACGGGCACGAGGACGAGGTCGTCGCCACGGTCGAGGCCGCGTACCGGCTGCACGGCGAGGGGCAGACGGTCAACCCGGACTCGTACTTCCTGCGCTTCCCCGACCGCCCGTCCTCCCGGATCATCGCGCTGCCGGCCTCGGTCAAGGGCGAGGTCGGCGTGCACGGCATCAAGTGGATCTCCAGCTTCCCGGACAACGTGGCGGCCGGCCTCCCGCGCGCCTCGGCCGTCCTGATCCTCAACGACGCCGAGACCGGCTACCCGTTCGCCTGCCTGGAGAGCTCGATCATCAGCGCGGCGCGCACCGCCGCCTCCGCGGCCCTCGCGGCGGCCCGGCTCGCCGACGCCCGCGGCCAGCGCCCGACCCGGGTCGGCTTCTTCGGCGTCGGCCTGATCGCCCGCTACGTGCACACCTACCTCGCCGCCAACGGCTTCGACTTCACCGCGGCCGGCGTCCACGACCTGTCCGCCGAGCACGCCGAGGGCTTCTCCGACTACCTGCGCCGGGCCGAGGGCGAGGGCGTGGAGATCACCGTCCACGACAAGGCCGAGGACCTGATCCGCTCCAGCGACCTGGTGGTCTTCGCCACCATCGCCGGCGAGCCGCACGTGACGGACCCGCAGTGGTTCTCGCACAACCCGCTGGTGCTGCACGTCTCGCTGCGCGACCTCTCCCCCGAGATCGTCCTCGACTCGTGGAACGTCGTCGACGACATCGAGCACTGCATGAAGGCCGGCACCTCGCCGCACCTGGCCGAACAGCGCGTCGGCCACCGCGAGTTCGTCGCCGGCACGCTCTACGACGTGCTCACCGGCACGATCACCCCGCCGTCCGACCGGCCGGTGGTCTTCTCCCCGTTCGGCCTCGGCGTGCTCGACATGGCCGTCGCCAAGCACGTCCACGACCGCGTCCTCGCGGCCGGGCAGCTGCACACCGTCCCGGACTTCTTCCACGAGCTCAAGCGCTACGGCTGAGCCCTCCCCACCCTGCCCCAGAGGCCCGCCCGCGCTCCCGGCGCCGGCGGGCCTCCGGCCTTTCCCGCCGCCCCGCCCCCTCCGCTGACGGCCAACTGACGGCACGCTGACCGAACGGCCCCACGGCCCCCCGACGCCTTGTCCGCGCCATGGACGGCCGCCCAGAATCACCCGCATGAGATCCTTTGCCAACCTGGCCGAATTCACCGGGGCGACCGGGGAGCACCTCGGCTACAGCGAATGGCTCGACGTCACCCAGCACAGCGTCGACCAGTTCGCCGACGCCACCGGCGACCTCCAGTGGATCCACGTGGACCCGGAGCGCGCCGCCACCGGCCCGTTCGGCGGGACCATCGTCCACGGCTACATGACGCTCGGCCTGCTGCCCGCGATGATGCGCGCGATCTTCGAGATCCACAACGTCAAACTGGGCGTCAACTTCGGCCTGGACAAGGTCCGCTTCCCCCGCCCGATCCCGGTCGGCGCCCGGGTCCGCGGCGGCGCCAAGGTCACCAGCGTCCGCGAGACCCCGATGGGCCACCTGGCCGCGGTCCGGATGACGGTGGAGGTCGAGGGCCAGCAGCACGCGGCCTGCGTGGCGGACACCCTGTCCCTCTTCGTCGCCGCCCCCGACACCGCCGAGGGCGGCTCGGACGGCTTCTGAGCCCACCCGCCGACGTCACCGCCGCCGCCAGGTAGAAGAACCTCCCCCTCCGGTCGTGCAAGAGGGGGGTTATTACTACCGATTCCGGCACGCCGTCCCCGCCAGAATGGTCACACGGCCACCACGGCCGCGGCACAGCGAACGGCACAGAGAGGAGCGGGTCATGGACCGCACGATGAAGCTCGGGGGAAGCCCCTCGGCGGTCGAGATCAGGGGATTCTCCGTCCCCGCCGGATTCACCGGGCTGCGGCGGGCACTGGCCCTCTGCTGGATGTCCGTCGCGGCCTTCGGGCGCTCGCTCGGGGTCACCGGCGCGATCTCCCTCGTCGGCCCCGGCCTCGGCCTGGTGCCGCGGGCCATGGAGCGCGTCCGGGCACTGGCCGCCCGCCAGCGCGGCCTGTCCGAGCGCTGGTCCGGCGTGCAGATCCCCGGCCCGCCCAGCGGCCTGCCGGCCGCCCCCGAGGGCGCCTCGGGGGCCGTCGCCCGCTACCGCTGGATCATGAGCGACCCGCAGACCAAGCGGGAGTTCACCTGGGTGCTCACCGACCCGATCGCCGGCGGCTTCCTCGCCTTCATGCCGATCGCCGTCCTGCTCAGCGGCTTCTGGGGCATCTTCCTGGCCTTCTTCGGCGTCCCGCTGTCGACCCAGTGGGACGGCCTCTGGTACCAGTTCATCCCGATCGACGGCCAGGCCACCGCGGTACTGGCCGGCGTCCTCGGCGTCCTGCAACTGCCGCTGGCCCTGTGGATGGCCCCCCGCGCCGTCCGCAAGCACGCCCTGTACACCCACTCCATGCTCGCCCCCAGCGAGCAGGAACTGATGGCCAGCCGGATCCAGCACCTCACCACCACCCGCAGCACCGCCGTCGACACCCAGATGGCCGAGATCCGACGGATCGAACGCGACCTGCACGACGGCGCCCAGGCCCGCCTGGTCGCGATGGGCATGACCCTGGACGCCGCCGAACACCTGCTGGAGACCAACCCCGAGGCCGTCCGGGCCCTGCTCATCGAGGCCCGCCAGTCCTCCTCCAAGGCCCTGGAGGAGATCCGCAACCTGGTCCGCGGCATCCACCCGCCGGTCCTCGCCGACCGCGGACTCGCCGACGCGGTGCGGGCGCTGGCCATGGTCTGCCCGGTCCCCACCGAGGTCGTCGTGGACCTCCCCGGCCGCCCCGAGATGCCCGTCGAGTCCGCCGCCTACTTCGCGATCTCGGAGATCCTCACCAACGTCGCCAAGCACTCCGGCGCCGACCGGGCCTGGATCGACATCCGTTACGATCACGGCATGCTGCGCATCACCGTGACCGACAGCGGCCGCGGCGGCGCCGACGCCACCCGGGGCACCGGCCTGCGCGGCATCGAGCGACGACTCAGCACGTTCGACGGGGTCCTGGCCGTGAACAGCCCCGTCAACGGCCCGACCATGGTGACGATGGAGCTTCCGTGCGTATTGTCCTCGCCGAAGACCACTTCCTCCTGAGGGACGGCCTGATCCGCCTCCTCCAGGCCTACGGACACGAGGTGGTGGCCGCCGTCGACAACGGTGCCGACCTCCTCGCAGCCCTCACCGAGCAGCAGCCGGACGTCGCGGTCGTCGACGTCCGGCTTCCGCCGAACTTCACCGACGAGGGCCTGCGCGCCGTCCTCACCGCCCGCCGCACCATGCCCGACCTCCCGGTCCTGCTCCTCTCCCAGTACGTCGAACCGCTCTACGCCCGCGAACTCCTCGCCAGCGGCGGCCGCGGCGTCGGCTACATGCTCAAGGACCGCGTCACCAACGGCTCCCAGTTCCTCGACTCGATCCGCCGCGTCGCCGACGGCGGCACCGCGATGGACCCCGACGTCATCTCCCAGCTCCTCGTCCGCAAGGAACGCGACGAGAACGTCGGCAGCCTCACCGACCGCGAACGCGAAGTCCTCGAATGGCTCGCCCAGGGCCGCTCCAACGCCGGCATCGCCCAGGGCCTCTTCATCACCGAGAAGGCCGTCGCCAAGCACATCAGCAACATCTTCACCAAGCTCGGCCTCCTCCCCACCGACGGCGACAACCGCCGCGTCCTCGCCGTCCTCGCCTACCTCGACCAGTGACGTCCGTCCACGGCGAGCAGGCCGTCAGCCGTGGCGGGCGCCCGAGTCCCAGACCCAGGCCGCGATGCCGACCCGGTTGTTCACCTTCAACTTCCGCTGCACGTGGGCCATGTGGGTCTTCACCGTGCCGGCCGAGATGAACAGCGCCTCCGCGATGTCGGCGTTGGTCAGGCCGTCCGCGACCAGCCGCGCGACCTCAAGCTCACGCGGCGTCAACTGCTCGACCTTGGGCGCCTTCTTCTGCTTCGGGCCGGCCAGGCTCCGCAGCAGCCGGGTGGTGATCTGCGGGCTGATCAGCGAGTCTCCCTCGACGGCGGCGCGCACCGCCTCGATCAGCAGCGGCGCACCGGAACGCTTCAGCAGGAAGCCGTACGCGCCCGCCTTCAGTGCCGAGTGGACGTACTCGTCGAGGTCGAAGGTGGTGACGATGACGACCCGTACGCCCGGGCTCTCCTCGGCCAGCCGGCGGGTCAGCTCCAGCCCGTCCATCCGCGGCATCCGAATGTCGGCGAGCAGGACGTCCGGCCGCAGCGTCCGCGCGATCTCGAGCGCCTCGTCACCGTCGCCCGCGACCGCGAGCACCTCCATGTCCGGTTGCAGGTCGAGGATGTGTCGAAAGCCTTCCCGCACGGTTGCCTGGTCGTCAGCGATCACGATGCGTGTCGTCATAGGCTGATCCTCGCACGGGGTAGCATCCGAGCACATGACAAATCAACTGGCCAGGATCGGACGCCCAGTTGGCACGGCGTTACTCGCGGCGGTCGCCATCTCGGTTGCGGTATGGGCGGGTTCACCGGTTTCGGTACTGATCCGGGGCTCGACGACGGTGGCGGTGCTGGCCGCCGCGGTCCTGATCGTGTGGCTGCCGGGGCAACCACGGACCCGGAACCTGGTGACCGTCCCGGCGGCCTGCGCGATCTCGCTGTACGCGACGTTCCGCTACGAGGGCCCCGCCGACAACACCTCGGGGCTCTGGATCCTGGTCGAATCGGTCGCCCTGCTGGTCACCGTCATGCCCGCGGTGCGCGGGTCCGCTCCGGCGGTCGCCGCCCTGCTGGGGCTGCTCCTGCTGGTGACCGCGACCCTGCTGCCGCTGCGGATCGCGCTGACCCTCGACCCGCCGGCCGGGCCGCGCGAGACCATCGGGCTCTGCGTGGTCTGGGGCCTGGCCGCGGTGGCCGCGGTGGGGGCGTCCTGCTACCTGCGCTCACTGGACAGCCGGCGCAGGCTGGCGGTCACGGAGGAGCGGCGCGCCCAACGGCTGCACGTCGCCCGGGATCTGCACGACTTCGCCGCGCACGACGTGACCGGGGTGATGGTGCTGGCGCAGGCGGCCCAGATGCTGGCCAAGGTGTCGCCGGAGAAGGCGCTGGCGCTGCTCCCGCAGATCGAGAACGCCGGCATCCAGGCGCTGAAGTCGATGGACCGGACGATCCGGATCCTCAGCGAGCTGGAAGAGGACCGCCGGCCGGGCCGGGACGGGGACGGGACGGCGGCGGACGATCCCGAGGAAAACACGGCGGCCCGGCCCCACTCGCTGGACGAACTGCCGGACCTGATGAACCGGTTCGAGCACACCGGGATGATCCCGGCCCGGCTCGAACTCTCCCCCGGCGCCGTGGACGGCCTGCCGGAGCTGGTCGACGCCGTCGGCTACCGGGTGGTGATGGAGGCGCTCACCAACGTCCGCCGACACGCCCCCGCCTCGCCCAGGGTGACGGTCACCGCCGAGCGGGTGGCCGACGGCGGCGCCCTGCGGGTCCTGATCCACAACGAGCCGGTTCCGGCCGGCGCCCGGGCGGACGCCGCGGCGGCGGTCGAGCGCGAGGGCGGCGGCACCGGCATCCGGGAGCTGCGTCGGCGGGTCGCGGGGCTGGGCGGCGAGCTCACCGCCGGGGCCTGCGCGAACGGCGGCTGGCAGGTCGCCGTCGTCCTGCCGCTGGACGGCATCCCGGCCGCCCGCGACATCGGCGACGGGGCGGGCGCCCCGGCCGGGCACGCTCGGGGCGCTCTCACCCGTCCGGGCGATCAGTCCTCTCCGGATTGATCGACGTCCCTCACCTGATCGGAGGACGGCAGCCGCAGCGAACCCGCCGCCGCGCCGGCCAGCCCGAGCATCGCCAGGCCGACGGCGCAGCCGAGCATCGCCTGGGTGCCGCTCAGCCACTGCGAGAGCAGCCCTCCCAGGGCCGCGCCGCCGGCCTGCGCGCCGCCGTTGAACAGGTTGGTCGCCGAACTCAGCCGGCCGCGCATGCCGTCCGGGGTGAGCAGGATCTGCTGCGTACCGACGACGGTGTACGCGGTCGGCGCGAGGAAGGCCATGGCGGCCAGGAAGCCGCCCCAGACCAGCGCGCCGCTGGTGACTGACATCAGCGGGACGAGCACCGCGAGCAGCCAGATGATCCCGACCACGGCCTGGTAGGGCGTGATCGAGCGGGAGATCCGCGGCGCCGCGAGCGCGCCGATCAGGCCGCCGACACCGAACATCGCGGCCATCGTGCCGACCTTCCCCGGCGAGGCCCCGTTCTGCTCGGCGGCCACGATGACGACCAGGTAGAGCGCCTGGAACAGCAGGTTGAGGCCGAGCAGCAGCAGGGTGGTCGAGCGCATGAACGGCTGGCGCACCAGGAAGGCGAAGCCGGCCACGATGTCACGCGGGATGGTCGAGATCGGGGAGGGCCTGCGCTCCTGCTTCGGCAGCCGGACGAACAGCAGCGTCACGAAGGCCACCAGGTGGGCGACGGCGTCGGCGAGGAACGGAACGGCCCGCCCCAGGCCGAACAGGAACCCGCCGCCCGAGGTGCCGACCAGCTGCCCGAGGTGCATCCGCGCGGTGTTCACCGAGAGCGCCGTGGGCAGTTGCTCGCGGGTCACCACCAGTGGCAGCGAGGCCCGCTCGGCCGGGTCGAACAGGCTGGTGGCCGCCCCGGCGACGGCCGCGGTGAGCAGCAGCAGCCAGGTGGTGACGTGCCCGGTGGCGGCGGCGAGCGCGAGCAGGCCGAGCATCACCGCCCGGACCAGCACGCAGACCACCATGATCTTCTTGCGGTCCCAGCGGTCCACCAGCGCACCGGCCGGCAGCCCGACGGCCACCTGGGCCACCGCGTTGACCGCGCTCACCGCGCCGGCCACCCCGGGGGAGCCGGTCGTGGCGAGGGCGAGCAGCGGGAAGGCGATGGTGGAGACGTTGAGACCGGTCTCGGAGGCCGTGGTGCCGATCCACAGCAGGTGGTAGACCCGGTTGCGGCGGAGCGGGAGCTCCGGTTCCGTGACGGCCACCGAGCGGTCGGCAGCGGGTGCGAGCTCACTCATCCCCGCACCTCCCGGCACTCGTCGGCGATCGCGCGCAGCACGTCGGCGAACTCCGCGGCCAGCCGCTCCACCGTCCCGTGGTGGTGGACCGACGGGGAGTAGTACCAGGTGAACTCCAACCGTCCGTCGTGGATCCCGCCGACGATCTCCAACACGTGCTCCATCCGGTCGTCCGGACCGAGGTCCTGGCCGATCGCGCCGTGCACGGTGTGCACGAGCCCGCTGCCGGGCCCGCCGTCGCTGCGGTGCCGGCCGAGGAAGTTGAACACCACGTCCGGGTCCGGCCCGGTGAGCACGGTGTCCGGGTGCAGGTGGCGCAGCGGGCCGTGGCCCAGGCCCTTGCCGGGGACAGCACGCAGCTGCCGCCGCACGATGCGGGTGAGGGCCCGCCAGTCGTCGCCCTCGGGGACGGTGAGGCGGACGGGGTGCACCGCGGTGAACCAGCCGACCGTCCGGGACAGGTCGACGTCGTCGAGCAGCCGCTCGCGGCCGTGGCCCTCCAGGTCGACGGTGACCTCGTCCTCGCCGGTCCAGCGGGCCAGCACCCGGGCGAGCGCGGCGAGCGCGATCTCCTCGACCCTGGTGCGGTAGACGGTCGGCGCGTGCTCGGCCAGCTGGGCCGAGTCCTCGGCGCCGAGCCGCACCCGCACCTCCCGGCCGCCGCCCACGGTGGCGACGCCGTCGAGGTCGCGGGGCACCGGCCGGGCGGCGCCGACCCCGTTCCAGTGGTCGAGCTCGTGGTCCAGCGCGCCGGAGCGCACGTGCTCGACCAGGCGGGCGGACCACTCCTGGAAGGTGGTGCTCCGCGGGCCGAGGTCGACCGGCCGCCCGGCCGCCGCCTGGGTGTGGGCCGCGTCCAGGTCGTCCAGCAGGATGTTCCAGGACACGGTGTCGACCACCAGGTGGTGGACCGTCAGGAACAGTCGGTCGCGGCGGCGTCCACCGGACTCGAAGAGGACGGCGGCGAGCAGCGGGCCGCGGTCCAGGTCGAATCCGGCCTGGGTGGCGCGGGCCTCCCGGTCCAGCAGCGCGCCCAGTTCGCCGTCGGGGGTGGCGGAGGTGTCCACCACCCGCAGCAGCGGCTCGCCGGCCCGGTAGGGCGGGTTCTCCTGGGCCCAGCCGTCGACGGTGCGGGTGTAACGCATCCGCAGCGCGTCGTGGTGCTCGACCAGGCTCTCCAGCGCGGCGGTGAGCGCCGCGCGGTCGGCCGGCGCGCCGAGCTCCAGCAGCACCGACTGGTTGAAGTGGTGCGGGTGGTCGTGGGTGTCGAAGAACCAGCGCTGCACCGGGGTCAGCGGGACGGGCCCGACGGCCGGCGGCCGGCCCTCGGCCGCGCGGGCCGCGGGGGCCGGGGGGGCGGGGGGGGGGGCGGCGCCGGGGGGGGGGGGGGGCGTGGGCGGCGGGGGGCGGCGCGCCCCCGGCCGGCG
>NZ_JBHWIJ010000007.1:14037-66438 GCF_042732255.1 Kitasatospora sp. NPDC059803
TATCAGGGGGGCGAGGGGCGCGAGTCCGGCCACGGTCTGGTGCAGGAAGACGTCCTGGGCGTCCAGCCGCAGCCCGGCCCGGCGGGCCCGGGCGACCACCTGGATGCTGAGGATGGAGTCGCCGCCGAGGTCGAAGAAGCTGTCTTCGACGCCGACCCGCTCGATGCCGAGCGTCTGTGCCCAGATCCGGGCGAGCAGTTCCTCCTTCCGGCCGCGCGGCGCCACCCGGGCCGCCACGGCGGTGTCCGGTCCGGTCGGCGCCGGGAGCCTGCGCCGGTCCACCTTCCCGTTGGTGCCGACCGGGAGCTGGTCGAGCACCTGGACGGCGGCCGGCACCATGTAGCCGGGCAGGGCGCGGGCCACCGCGTCCCTGAGCACCGCGGGCGAGAGCTCGGAGGCGCCCGACCGGGCGCCCGGGGCCACGTACGCGGCCAGCAGCTCGCGGCCGCCCTCCGGCTTGAAGACCACCACGGCGGCGTCCCCGACGCCGGGCTCGCGCAGCAGCACGGCCTCGATCTCGGAGGGCTCGACCCGGTGGCCACGAACCTTGAACTGCGTGTCGGTGCGGCTGACGAACTCCAGCTCGCCGCCGGCCACCCGGCGGACCAGGTCGCCGGTGCGGTACATCCGGCTCCCGGGCCCGCCGAACGGGTTGGCGACGAACCGCCCGGCGGTCAGGCCGGGCTGTCCGGCGTAGCCGCGGCCGAGCCCGGGGCCGTCGATGTAGAGCTCGCCGGGCACGCCGTCCGGCACCGGCCGCAGGTGGCGGTCGAGGATGTGCAGGCCGACGCCGTTGAGCTCGGTGCCGACCGGCACGGGGGCGCCCGCGGGCAGCTCGCCCGGACTCCACAGGGTGGAGACCAGCGTGGCCTCGCTCGGCCCGTACACGTTGAAGAACTCCCGGCCCTGTGACCAGGTGCGCACCAGGTCGGGCGGGCAGACGTCGCCGGCGGCGGCGACGGTGGGCAGCCGGCCGCGCAGCCGCTCGGCGTCCATCACCGCCAGCAGCGCCGGGGGCAGCACCGCCACGGTGGCGCCGGTCCGGATGATCTCCCCGGCCGGGTCGGGCGCGGGGCGCGGGCTGGTGAGGCAGAGCGCGCCGCCTGCGGTGAGGGTGCAGAACAGGTCGCACACCCCGCCGTCGAAGCTGGCCGGCGCGTACTGCAGCACCCGGCTGTCGGCGGTGATGTCCCAGGCCTCGCGCAGCACCCGGGCGGTCCGGGCGATCGCGCCGTGGCTGATCACCACGGCCTTGGGGCGGCCGGTGGAACCGGAGGTGTGCACCACGTAGGCGACGTGGTCGGCCTCCACCCGGTACGGGGAGCCCGGCTCGCCGGGCAGCGCGGGGCCGGCCGGGGCCACCTCGCCGTCCGACCCGTCCGACCCGTCCGACCCGTCCGACCCGTCCATCCGCAGGACGGTGAACGGCCCCTCGGGGAGCCGCTCTGCCAGGTGCGCCTGGGTGAGCAGCAGCGGGACCGCGGTGCCGCTGATCATCGCGCCGATCCGGTCGGCCGGGTACTGCGGGTCCAACGGCACGTAGCCGCCGCCGGCCTTGAGCACCGCGAGCGCCGCCACCACCATCTCCACCCCGCGGTCGGCGAACACGCCGACCAGGGTGTCCGGGGTGACGCCCCCGGCGACCAGGCGGCGGGCCAGGCCCCCGGCCCGGGCGTCGAGTTCGCCGTACGAAACCTCGGTGCCGTCGTCGGCGACCACGGCCACCGCGTGCGGGCGCTCCTCGGCCCGCCGGCCCACCAGCTCGTGGGCGAGCACGCCGGCTTCCCCGTCCGGATCCCGGTGCCAGCGCCGGGGCTCCAGCACGAGCTCCTCGGCCGGGACGTAGGGGAGTTCGCGCAGCGGGTCGCCCGGGCGCTCGGAAATGCCGCCGAGTAGCAGGACCAGGGCGTCGGCCATCCGGCGGGCGGTGCTCCGGTCGAACAGGCCGACGCTGTACTGCAGGGCGGCGTCCAGGCCGCGGTCGGTCTCCTGGAACTGGAAGGTGAGGTCGAACGCGGCGCCGCCGGTGGGCAGGCCGAACTCCTCGGTGCGGGCGCCGTCGAGGCGCACCGGGCCGCCCGGGGCGTCCTGCAGGACCACCATGGCCTGGAACAGCGGGGTGCGGCTCGGGTCGCGCTCCGGCCGCAGCGCCTCGACCAACCGGTCGAAGGGCACGTCGGCGTGGGCGAAGGCGCCGTTGACGGACTCCCGCACCCGGCCGAGGAAGCCGTCGAAGCCCTCCTCCCAGTCCACCTCGGAACGCAGCACCAGGGTGTCCACGAAGAAGCCGACCACCTGCTCCAGTTCGGGCCGGTCGCGACCGGCCGAGACGGTGCCCACCGCGATGTCGTCCTGGCCCGACCAGTGCGCGAGCAGCAGCTGGGTCGCCGCGACCAGCACGGTGAACAGCGTCGCGCCGCGGTCCTGGGCGATCCGCTTGAGCCGCTTGGCGGTCTCCGCGTCCACGGCGAACTCCAGCTGCGCCCCCTCGCGGCCGCGCACCGGCGGCCGGGGCCGGTCGGTGGGCAGCTCCAGCGGCTCCAGGCCGGCCAGCCGCTCCCGCCACCAGTCGAGCCGGCCGCTCCCCGCGCGCTCCCAACGGGCACGCTGCCAGGCCGCGAAGTCGGCGTACTGGATGGGGAGTTCCGGCAGGTCGGCGGTACCGCCGTGCCGCCGGACGCGGTACAGCTCGGCGAGGTCGCGGACCAGCACGCCGGCCGAGCGGCCATCGGTGACGATGTGGTGCAGGACCAGGGTCAGCACGTGCTCGTCCTCGGCCAGCCGGACCAGGTGGGCCCGGAACAGCGGACCGGTGCGCAGGTCGAAGGGGGTGGCGCCGTCGGCGCCGATGGCCTCCCGCAGCCGGTCCTCGCGCTCGTGCGCGGGGTGGCCGGCCAGGTCGGTGCGGGCCAGCGCGAAGGGCCGCCCGGCCGGGGCGATCAACTGCCGCCCCTCGCCGTCGACCTGGCCGAAGAGCGTGCGCAACGACTCGTGCCGGTCCACCAGGTCGGCCAGCGCCAGTTCCAGTGCGTCGGCGTCCAACGGGCCGTGCACCCGCAGGCCCAGCGGCGAGTTGTACTCGGCACCGGTCCCGCCGAACTGCCCGAGGAACCAGAGCCGTTGCTGGCCGAAGGAGAGCGGCGGGGCACTTTCCCGGCCGACCGGCGCCAGCGCGTCGGCGGGCGCCTCCCGCTCGGCGGCGAGCAGCGCGGCCAGCGACCGGACGGTCGGCGCGCTGAACAGGGCGCGCGGGGAGATCCCGGAGGCCACGTGCTGCCGCAGCCGGGACACCACCCGGATGCTCAGCAGCGAATCGCCGCCCAGCTCGAAGAAGTTGTCCTCGGCCCCGATCCGCTCGACGCCCAGCACCTCCGCCCAGATCCCGGCCAGCAGGATTTCCGACGCGCCCTCGGGGGCCAGGTACTCGCCGCCGAGGGCGAGGTCCTCGGGCGGCTCGGGCAGCGCCCGGCGGTCGGTCTTGCCGTTGGGCAGCAGGGGGACGCGGTCCAGTCCGACGAAGGCCGAGGGCACCATCGCCTCGGTGAGGCCGACGGCCAGTCGGGCCCGCAGCCCGGCCGGGTCGATCCCGGCGCCGGGCACGGCGGGCACCACGTACGCCACCAGCCGGTCCCGGCCGCGGTCTCGGCGGGCCACCACGACCGCCTCGGCCACGTCGTCCAGCGCGGTGAGCGCCGCCTCGACCTCGGCGAGCTCGATCCGGAAGCCGCGGATCTTGACCTGGTGGTCGGCCCGGCCGAGGAACTCCAGGACGCCGTCGGCCGTCCAGCGGCCCAGGTCGCCCGGCCGGTACAGCCGGCCGCCCGGGGTGAACGGGTCGGACAGGAAGTGCTCGGCGGTCAGCTCGGGACGCCGCCAGTAGCCGGCACTCACGCCGTCCCCGCCGATGTGGATGTGGCCGGGCACGCCGACCGGCACCGGCTCGCCCCGCTCGTCGAGGACGTACACCCGGGTGTTGCCGATCGGGCTGCCGACCGGCACGTAGGCGGCGAGGCGGGCCAGCCGCTCGGGGGTGGGTACGAACACCGTGGAGTCGACGGTGGCCTCGGTCGCCCCGTAGGCGTTGACCACCATGGTGTCCGGGTGGGCGTGCTCCAGCAGCTCGCGGCAGTCGTCGACGCGCCAGCCCTCCGAGCCGACCGACATCACCTGGAAGGCCGGCAGCCGCTCGCCGCGCCCCCCGACCTCCTCGACCAGTGCCCTGGCAAGTGAGGGGACCAGTTCGATCGCGGTACCGCCGACCCGCTCGACCAGCGCGAGCAGCCGGGCAGGGTCGGTGACCAGGTCGGTCGGCACGACGAGCATCGAGCCGCCGAAGAAGACCGAGCGGAGCAGGTCGGCCAGGAAGAGGTCCACCGAGAGGCTGGTGATGGAGACGAAGCGCAACCTGCGTTCCGTCAGGTCGTACAGCTCGTCCCAGGCGCCGGCGATGTGGAGCAGGTTCCGGTGGGTCACCACCACGCCCTTGGGCCGGCCGGTGGAGCCGGAGGTGTACACCACGTACGCCGGGTCGTCCGGCCCGGCGGCGACCTCCGGCGGAGTGTCCGGGCCGGTGTCGGCGACGGACTCGACGGTGACCAGGGCACCGCCGTGGCCGGGCAGCCGGTCGGCGATCGCGGCGTGGCTCAGCACCACCGCCGGCTCGGCGTCCTCCAGCATGAACTCCAGCCGCTCGCGCGGGTACGCCGGATCCAGCGGCACGTAGGCGGCACCGGACTTCAGCACGGCGAGCACGGCGAGCACCATGTCGGTGGAGCGCTCCAGGTGCAGAGCCACCCGCTCGCCCGGCCGGGCGCCGGCGGCGACCAAGCGATGGGCGAGCCGGTTGGCCCGGCGGTCCAGCTCCCGGAAGGTCAGCGGAGCGCCGCCGTCCGCCTCCAGGACGGCCACCTCGTCCGGGCGGGCGACGACCTGGGCGTCGAACAGCTCCTGGACCAG
This sequence comes from Kitasatospora sp. NPDC059803, assembly GCF_042732255.1. Lineage (NCBI taxonomy): Bacteria > Bacillati > Actinomycetota > Actinomycetes > Kitasatosporales > Streptomycetaceae > Kitasatospora > Kitasatospora sp. NPDC059803. Next base: position 18,994 of record NZ_JBHWIJ010000007.1, read on the forward strand.
CGCCTCGGTGCGGCGCGGGCGCGCGGTGTCGTTCCACTCGGCGAGCAGGGTGTACCGCTCCCGCTCCGTGAGCCAGGGCAGCGCGGTCGGCCCGCGGTGCGGGTCCGCGGCCACGCCCTCCAGCAGGGTGCGCAGCCGGCCGCCGATCCGCTCCACGGTGGCGGCGTCGAACAGCTCGGGATCGTAGGTGAGTTCGATCCGCAGCGCGGTGTCGGCGTGACTGCTGACGGTGAGCGGCACGGTGCTGCTGTCCGAGGAGCGCAGCACCTGGACGCCCACCCCGTCGCGGCCGGTGGCGCCCTCGGCGACCGGGTAGTTTTCGAAGACCACCACGCTGTCGAACAGCCGCTCCCCGGAGGCCAGTTCGGCGCAGCGCCGGACGTCGGAGAGGGCCAGGTAGTCGTGCGCGGTGCTCTCCGCCTGCGCCGCCTGCAGGGCGCGCAGCCAGGCCCCGAGGTCACCGTCCGCCTCCGGTCCGGCCACCCGGGCCCGGACCGGGACGGTGTTGACGAACATGCCGATGCCGCTCTCGATCCCCGGCACCTCGGGGGTGCGCCCGGAGACGACGGCACCGAAAACCACGTCCGGCTCGCCGGCGTGCCGCGACAGCAGGATCGCCCAGGCGCCCTGCATCAGGGTGTTGAGGGTGATCCGGTTCTCCCGGCACCAGTCGGCCAGCACCCCGGTGACCGCCGGATCCAGGGCGAGCTTGTGCGAGCCGGCGGCCCGGGCGCGGTGGTCGGCGGCGGGCTGGCGGTCCACCGGCAGCGCGGTGGGCTCGGCGAAGCCGGCCAGCACCTGCCGCCAGTGCGCCAGGGCGGCCTCGCGGTCCTGCCCGGCCAGCCACTCCAGGTACTCGCGGAACGGCGGCCGGCTGACCGGGAGGGCGGCCCGCCCCTCGACGGCGGCGACGTAGTGCTCCAGCACCTCCTCGAACAGCTGGGCGGTGCTCCAGCCGTCCAGCAGCAGGTGGCTGAACGTCCACAGCTGGTGGACGGTCCGGTCGTCGACCCGGGCCAGGACGATCCGCATCAGCGGCCCGGCGGTCAGATCGATGCCGCGCTCGCGCTCGGCCCGGACCAGCTCGTCCAGCCGCCGGCCGGGGTCGGGGTCCCCACGCCAGTCGAGCAGCTCGACCGGCAGTTCCAGGTCCGAGCGGATCAGCTGGACCGGCTCGGGCACGCCCTCCCAGCGGACGGTGGCGCGCAGCACGTCGGTGCGCCGGAACACCTCGCGCCAGGCCGCGGCCAGCGCCTCGGCGGCGACCACTCCCTCCAGCCGCAGGGCCAGCTGGTCGACGTAGGCGCCGCCGTCCGGGTCGGTCAGGGTGTGGAAGAGCATGCCGCCCTGCAACGGGGTGAGCGACAGGACGTCGTCCACGCCCCGGCCGTCGCCGACCAGCCGGTCGAGGGCCGCCTGGTCGAGCCGGGCCAACGGGTGGTCGGACGGCGTGCGGCCGCCGGCGCCGGGCTCGGCGCAGTGCGCGATGACGGCCCGCAGGTGCGCCAGCAGCGACTCGCCGAGCCGCCGGACGGTCTGCGGCCGGTGCAGTGCCCGGGAGGTGAACCAGGACAGCGTGAGCACCCCGTCGGAGACGGCGCCGACCACCTCGATCTGCGCGCTCCGCTCGTGGTCGCCGTCCCACTGCGGCCCGCCGTCGCCCAGGTGGGCGCGGTAGAGGGAGCGGGCGGCGAACGCGCCGTCCAGCTGCCCGTGGTAGTTGAAGGTCACGGCCGGCGCGGCAGCCGGGGTGAAGCCCGCCCGGTGGGCGGCCAGCGCACCGTGGCCGAAACCCTTGGCGGGGACGGCACGCAGTTGCTCCTTCACCGACTTCAGTCGCGCGGCGACCCCGTCACCGGCCGCCACCGTCAGCGCGACCGGGTGGACGGCGGTGAACCAGCCGACCGTGCGGGAGAGGTCGGCACCGGGCAGGACGTCCTCACGCCCGTGCCCCTCCAGGCCGACCAGCACCCGCTCGCGGCCGGTCCACTCGGCGAGCGCGCCGGCCAGGGCGGTGAGCAGCACGTCGTCCACCCTGGTCCGGTAGACCGGCGGGACGTCGCGCAGCAGCGCCTCGGTCTCCTCGGCGGTGAGGGCGAAGTCCGCGCGCTCCAGCGAGGCCGCCGTGTTGGGCCCCGCACCGTCGGTGGGCAGCTCGAAGGACTCCTCGGCGATCCGCCGCCAGTACGGGAGTTCGTCGTCCAGGCCACCGTCGCGGACGTACTCGGCGAGCCTGGCGGACCAGGCCGCGAACGGGGTGGTCGGGGTGCCGAGGTCGACCGGTCGGCCGGCCCGGGCCTGCTCGTAGCCGGTCGCGAGGTCGTCCAGCAGGATGCGCCAGGAGACGCCGTCGACCACCAGGTGGTGCGCCGTCAGCAGCAGCCGGGGGCCCGCCCCGGCACCCTCGTCGAACAGCACGGCGCGCAGCACCGGGCCGCGCTCCGGATCGAGGGCGCGGCGGGCCGACTCCGCCTCCTCGCGCAGCGCCGCCGCGCGCTCCGGCCCGCCCAGGCCGGCGGTGTCCCGGCGGCTCAGCAGCGGGCCGTCCTGGTGCGCCGCGGCCTCCTGCAGCCAGCCGCCGTCCGCGCGGCGCAACCGGGTGCGCAGCGCCGGGTGGTGGGCGACCAGGCCCTCCAGCGCCCGCGCCAGTGCGGCCGGGTCGGTGCCGGGAACCAGCTCCAGCAGCAGCGACATGGTGAACCGGGGGATGTCGACCGCACCGGCCAGCAGCCGGTGCTGCATCGGGGCCAGCGGTGCCGGCCCCTGGTGCTCGTACTGCTGGGCGGTGTCGGCCACGGTGGTGACGCCGGGGGCGATCCGGGCGATGGTCTGCTTGACCAGGATGTCCCTGGACTGGAGCAGGAACCCGGCGGCCCGGGCCCGGGAGACGGCCTGGATGCTGAGGATGGAGTCGCCGCCGAGGGAGAAGAAGTTGTCCTCGGTGCCGACCAGGTCGGCACCGAGCAGCTCGGCCCAGATCCCGGCCAGAGCCCGTTCGACCTCGGTGCGCGGCGGCACGTAGCCGGTCGCCGGCTCCGGCTCGACGGCGCTCTCCGGCAGGGCCCGGCGGTCGGTCTTGCCGCCGGCGGTGCGCGGCAGCGCCGTCAGGAAGGCGAAGGCGGCGGGGACGAGGTAGTCGGGCAGCAGGCCGTGCAGGTGGGCGCGGAGCGCGGCCGCGCCCGGCACTGCGGCGCTCGGCACCACGAAGGCCACCAGCCGCTGGACGCCGGCCCGGCCGACCCGGGGCACCACCGCGCAGTCGTCCACCGCGGGGTGGGAGCGCAGCGCCGCCTCGATCTCGCCCGGCTCCACCCGGACGCCGTTGATCTTGACCTGGTCGTCGCCGCGGCCGGCGAACTCCAGCCGCCCGTCCGGCGTGCGGCGGACCAGGTCGCCGGTGCGGTACATCCGGGTGCCCGCAGGGCCGAACGGGTCGGCGACGAAGCGCTCGGCGGTCAGTGCGGCCCGGTGCAGGTAGCCGCGCCCGACCGGCAGACCGGCCAGGTAGAGCTCGCCGCGCACGCCGGCCGGGACGGGGCGCAGGTGCGCGTCCAGCACATAGGCCCGGGTGCCGCGCACCGGCAGGCCGAGCTCCGGCGCGCGGGCGGTGTCCACCCGGGCGGCGAGGGTGTCGACGGTGCACTCGGCCGGCCCGTAGAAGTTGTGGGCGGTCAGCCCCGGGGTCGCGGCCAGCTCGCGCCACAGCTCCTCGCCGACCGCCTCGCCGCCGAGCACCAGCACTGCGGGCCGGTGCGGCGCGGCGGGGGCGAGCAGGCCGGCGTCGAGCACCGGGCGGGCGAAGGACGGCGTGAGCTGGAACAGGTCCACCTGCTCGCGCCGCGCGTAGGCCACCAGGTCGTCGGCGTTCAGCCGGGTCTCGCTGTCCACCAGGTGCAGGGTGTGGCCGTCGGCCACCGCCATCAGTGGGTTCCAGGACGCGTCGAAGGTCGGCACCGTGGTCAGCGCGACCCGCAGCGGGCGGCCGAGCAGGGCCGCCGCGGGCCGGAACAGCTCGTCCCGCTGGCGGGCGAACAGGTTGGCCAGCGAGCGGTGTTCGACCACCACGCCCTTGGGCCGGCCGGTGGAGCCCGAGGTGTGGATGACGTACGCGGCGTCCCCGGGGGCCGGGGCGGCCACGGGTTCGTCGTGCCCGTCCCGGGCGGCGACGGCGGCGACCACGGCGGGCTCGTCCAGCAGCAGCCGGGGCAGTTCGGCGGGCACCGCGCCGGCCAGCTCCCCGGTGCCGAGCACCAGCGCGGGCCGGATACCGCGCAGCAGGTCGGCGATCCGCTCGGCGGGCTCCTCGGAGTTCATCGGCACGTACACCGCGCCGGCCTTGAGCACCGCCCAGAGCGCGACCACGAAGTCGGTCGAGCGCGGCAGCACCAGTGCCACCAGGCTCTCCGCGCCGATCCCCAGGGCCCGCAGGTGGCGCGCCAACCGGTTGGCCCGGCCGTTGAGTTCGCCGAAGCCGAGCCGCTCGTCCCGGAACACCAGGGCGGGCGCGCCGGGGGTGGCGGCGGCCTGCCGCTCGAAGGCCTGGACCAGGGTGGCGGGGCCGTCGTCGGCGGTGGCGGCCGCCGCATCCCAGTCGCGGCGCAGCTCGGCCGCCTCCTCGGCGGAGACCAGCGGCAGCGCGCGCAGCGGGGTGTCCGGCTGCTCGCCGACCGCCTCGAACAGGGCGACCAGCCGCTCGCCGAGCGCCCGGACGGTCCGCTCGTCGAACAGCGCGGTGCTGTACGACAGGCCGAAGTCCAGCTCGCCGTCGCGCTCCTCGAACTCCAGCCCGAGGTCGACGGTGGCCTCCCAGCGCGGCAGCTCCAGCTGCTCGACGGCCACCCCGGGCAGAGCGAGCGGGGCTCCGAACGCGTTCTGCAGCACCATCATGGTCTGGAACACCGGGGTGCGGCTCGGGTCCCGGACCGGCTCCAGCCGTTCGACCAGCCGCTCGAACGGCACCTGGTCGTGCTCGAAGCCGTCCAGCACGCCGTCCCGCACCCGGGCGAGCAGCGCCGCGAACGGCTCCTCCTCGTCCACCGCGGTGCGCAGCGCGACGGTGTTGGCGTAGAAACCGACGGCACGCTCCAGTTCGGGCCGGCCGCGGCCGGTGGTGACGGTGCCGACGGTGACGTCCGGCTGCCCGGAGAGCCGGGCGAGCAGCAGCTGGTAGCCGGCCAGCAGCACCGGGAACAGCGTGGTGCCCTCGCGCCGGGCGAGGTCCTTGAGCCGAGCGGTCGACGCGGCGGGCACAGCCAGCCGCAGCACGGCGCCGGCCGTGCCGCGGACCGGCGGACGGGGGCGGTCGGTGGGCAGGCCGAGCGGCTCGGCGCCGCGCAGCCTGCTCTCCCAGTAGTCGAGCCCGGCCTTCACCCCGGGCCCGGTCAGCCACTCGCGTTGCCAGAGCGCGTAGTCCGCGTACTGGACCGCGACCGGCTCCGGGCGCGGCGTGCGACCGGCGGCGAACTCCGCGTACGCCGAGCCGAGTTCGTCGAAGAGCACACCCGAGGACCAGCCGTCGATGACGCTGTGGTGGGCGGTGATCAGCAGCACGTGCCGCTCCGGCGCGGACCTCAGCAGCAGGGCACGCAGCAGCGGACCCCGCGCGAGGTCGAAGGGCGTCGCGAGCTCGGCCCGTACGACGGCCGCAACACCGGGCTCCCCGGCATCAGGCTCCCCGGCATCGGCGGCGGGCTCGGCGAGGCGCAGCACCCCGGACGCCGCCGGGTGGACGACCTGGCGCACCCGGTCGCCCTCGACCCGGTAGCTGGTGCGCAACACCTCGTGCCGCTCCACCACCAGGTCCACCGCCCGGGCCAGCGCGTCCCGGTCGAGCGGACCGGTCAGCCGCAGGCCGAAGGCGCTGGTGTACTCGCTGCCCTCGGGGGCGAGGCTGCTGAGGAACCAGAGCCGCTGCTGGCCGGAGGAGAGCGGGACCTCCTCCGGGCGCGGGCCGGCGCCGATCGCGGCGTCCGCCGCGGCGGCGGGCGCTCCGGGCGCGTCCGGGGCCGCTCCCTGGCCGGCCAGCCGCCGCAGCAGCTTCTCGCGCAGCTCGGGCGGCAGCGCCGACAGTCGGTCGGGCCGGGACGTGGGACCGTTCATGCTCATGCTCCTCATGCCTCGCTGCTCGTGCCGGTGTCCGCCAGTCCCTCGGCGGCCAGGATGTCCGCCAGGACCTTGTCCTCGATGAGCGCCGCCAGCTCGGAGACGGTCCGGGCGGTCATGACCTCCCGCGGCGACAGGGAGATCCCGAACGCCCTGCGGACGCTCGCCATCACGCCCAGGCTCCGGATGGAGTCCCCGCCCAGGCCGATGAAGTCGTCGTGCGGGCCGACCTGCGCCACCCCCAGGACGTCCGACCAGATGCCCGCCAGGGCCTGCTCGGTGGGCGTCAGCGGCTCCTGCGGCTCCGGTGCTGCGGGCTCGGCGGGCTCGGTGGACCGTTCCGCGGGTCGGCCGAGCGCCGCCCGGTCGACCTTGCCGTTGGGGGTGAGGGGCAGCGCCGGGACGAAGGCGAAGCCCGCCGGGACCATGTGCTCGGGCAACAGCCCGGCCAGGAAGCGGCGCAGCTCGGCCGCGTCCGGCGCGTCCGGGCCGCCGGTGGTCACCACGTGCCCGCCGAGCACCCCGTCGGCGACCGTGGCAGCGGCCGCGGCGACGCCCGGGTGGCGGGTCAACGCACTCTCCACCTCACCGAGTTCGATCCGGAAGCCACGCACCTTCACCTGATCGTCGACCCTGCCCAGGTACTCGATCACGCCGTCGGCGCGGCGCCGGGCCAGGTCGCCGGTGCGGTAGAGCCGTCCGCCGGGCGCACCGAACGGGGCGGCGACGAACCGCTCGGCGGTCAGCGCCGGACGGCCCCGGTAACCGCGGGCCAGGCCGTCACCGCCGAGGTACAGCTCGCCGGTGACGCCGTCGGGCACCGGGCGCAGCGTGCCGTCGAGCAGGTAGGCCTGGGTGTTGCGGATCGGCCGGCCGATCGGGACGGCGCCCGGGGCGAGCGGCTGCCCGGGCTCGGCCCGGTACACGATGCAGCCCACGGTCGCCTCGGTCGGCCCGTACTCGTTGATCACCGCGCTGCCGGGGTGCCGGGCCCGCCAGCCGGCGAGGGTCTCGCCGAGCAATTGCTCGCCGCCGACCACCAGGTCGGCCGAGCCGGCCGCCACGTCGGGCAGGCGCTCCAGCAGCGGGAGGTGGCTGGGCGTCGCCTTGACGAAGCCCACCGCGGTGCCGGCGGCGGCCAGTTCGGCGAGCGCGTCCGGCTCCAGCGGGGACACCACGACCGTGCCGCCCAGGGTGAGCGGGGTCCACAGCGCGGTGACGGTGAGGTCGAAGGCGATCGAGGAGTGCAGCAGCGCCGAGGTGCGCAGGCCCGGGTACGCGTCGGCGGCGTGGGCCAGGTAGTGCGCCAGCGAGGCGTGCTCGACGACCACGCCCTTGGGGGTGCCGGTCGAACCGGAGGTGTAGAGCACGTACGCGGTGTCCGCCGGGGCGGGTCGGACGAGCCCGGTGTGGTCGTACGGGCCGGCCAGGCCCGCCAGGTCCACCAGGTCGACCGGGCAACCGGCCGGCGCCTCGCCGTCCAAGGCCGCTGCGCCCTCGGCGTCCGCCAGCAGCCGCACCGGACCGCACTCGGCGAGCAGGGCGCCGAGCCGCCGGGCCGGGTGCTGGAGGTCCAGCGGCACGTACCCGGCGCCGGCCTTCCACACCGCGAGCAGGGTCACCACCAGCAGCGCGGAGGGCCGCATGGCGACGGCCACCACGTCCTCGGTGCCGACCCCGGCGGCGCGCAGCCGGGCGGCCAGCGCGTCGGAGCGCGCGGCCAGGTCGGCGTAGTCGAGGCGGCCGTCGGGGCCGGTCAGCGCGAGCGCCGCGGGAGTGCGCCGGGCCTGGGCGGCGATCCGCTCCGGCACGGTGGTGCGGTCCACGGCGACCGCGGTGTCGTCGTGGCCGGTCAGGTGCCGCCGCAGCTCGTCCTCGGTCAGCCAGGGCAGGTCCACCAGCCGGGTCGGCGCGTCCCGCTCCGGCTCGGCCATGCCGCCCAGCAGCAGACCGAGCCGGTCGGCGAAGGTCCGCACCGTCCGCTCGTCGAACAGGGCGGGGTCGTAGGCGAACGAGAAGGTCAGCCGCTCGGTCGGGTAGACGCCCACCGTCACCGGGTAGTTGGTGGTCTCGGCGTCGGCGCTCACGTCGCGCAGGGCGAGGCCGCCGACGGTGAGCGCGGCGTCGTCCACCGGGTAGTTCTCGAAGACCAGCACGCTGTCGAAGAGCCTGGCCGGGGCGGCGATCCCGCTGCGGGCCTGGATCGCGGTGAGCGGCAGGTGCTCGTGCACGCGGGCCCGCACCTGCTCCTGCTGGAGCTCGCGCAGCCAGGGCCCGAGCTCGGCCTGCGGGTCCGCGAGGGCGCGGACCGGCAGGGTGCCGATGAACAGCCCGACCATGTCCGGCGCGCCGTCGAGGTCGTGGGGGCGGCCGGAGACGGTCGCGCCGAAGCAGACGTCGCCCTGCCCGGACAGCCGGGACAGCAGCAGCGCCCAGGCGCCCTGGACCACCGTGTTCACGGTGACCTGCCGGTCCCGCGCGGCCCGGTAGACCCGGGCGGACAGCTCGGCCGGCAGTTCCACCCGCAGCCGCGCGGAGGACCTGACCCGGTGCTCGCCGGTCGGCCTGCGGTCGAAGGGCAGCGGGGTGGCGGTGGTCAGGCTCGCCAGCCGCTCGGTGAAGTACCGCTGCGCCTCGTCGGTGTCCCGAGCGAGCTGCCAGGCCACGTAGTCGCGGAACGGCGGCCGCTCGACGGCGGCGGACGGCCGGCCGGCGCGCAGCGCCGCGTACTCGGCGAACAGGTCGGAGAGCACCTGGTAGAGGCTCCAGCCGTCCAGCAGCGCGTGGTGGAAGGTCCACAGCAGGTGGAGCGAGCCGCTGTCCAGCCGGGCCGCGGTGAGCCGGGTGAGCGGGCCGCCGGCCAGGTCCACGCCGAGCGCGCGGTCGGCGGCGAAGAGCCGCTCCAACGCCTCGGCCCGCCCGGCCTCGTCCAGTCCGCTCCAGTCCAGCACGGTCAGCGGGGTGGGGACGGTCCGCAGCACCCGCTGGACGAACCCGCCGGCCCCGGCGTCGGCGACCGTGGTGCGCAGCACCGGGGTTCGGTCGACGGTGCTGCGCCAGGCGCGTTCCAGCAGGTCGACGCGGTCCACGCCGTCCAGCACGAAGGCGAACTGGGCGAAGTAGGCGTCCTGACCGCCGGTCTCGGCGGCGGCCTCCAACGAGTGGAAGAGCATGCCGGCCTGCATCGCGGTGAGCGGGTAGAGGTCCACCACCGCTCGGCCGTCACCGGCCAGCCGGTCCACCGCGGCCTGGTCCAGCCGCAGCAGCGGGAAGTCCGAGGGGGTCCGGCCGCCGGCTCCGGGTTCGCCCGCGTGCGCGGCCAGCGCGCGCAGCGCGTCGGCGGTGGCCTCGGCGAGGCGCCGTACGGTGGCCTCCTCGTGCACCTGGTCGGAGTACTGCCAGAGCAGTTCCAGGGCGCCGCCGTCGCCGAGGACGGCGATGACGTCGAGCAGGTGGGGACGGACCGACTCCGGGGACTGCCGCAGCCACATCCGCGGCCGGGTGCCCGCCTCGAACGGGCCGCCCTCGGGCAGTTCCTCGAAGCGGCCGAGGTAGTTGAAGCTCACCTCGGGCGCGCGGTCGCGCTCGGTGCGGTGGGCGGCCGCGTCGCGCAGCGCGCCGTGGCCGAGGCCACCGCCGGGGACGTCCCGCAGCCGCTGCTTGACGGACTTGAGCACGGCCGGCCAGCCGGCGGCCGGGTCGGGCAGGTCGAGGGCGACGGGGTACACGGCGGTGAACCAGCCGACGGTGCGGGACAGGTCGGTGCCGTCCCGCTCGGCCCGGCCGTGGCCCTCCAGGTCCACCAGCACCTTCGGCAGGCCGGTCCAGGCGGCCAGTGCGGTGCCGAGCGCGCTCAGCAGGACGTCGTCCGGGCCGCCCCGGTAGCGGGCCGGGAGCTCCCGGAGCACCGCGTCCGTCTCGGCGGCGGTCAGCCGGACGGTCAGCGTGCGGGTCGAAGCCGCGGTGTTGGCACCTGCCCGGTCGCGCGGCAGCCGGGGCGTCGCCCGGTCCGGCACGCCGTCCCAGTACGCCCGCTCGGGCTCGAACTCGCCGGCGGCGGTGCGGGCTTCGAGGTCGAGCGCCCAGGCCCGGAACGAGGTGGTCTTGGCGCCGAGCCGCACCTCCCGGCCGACCGCGGCCTGCCGGTAGGCGTCGGCGAGGTCCTCCAGCAGGATGCGCCAGGAGACGCCGTCGACCACCAGGTGGTGGGCCGCCAGCACCAGCACGTCCGGCCGCTCGGTGTCGCCGCGCAGCAGGGTGGCGCCGAACAGCGGGCCCTCGGCGAGGTCGAACTCCTCGGCCCGCTCGGCCACGTCGTCGATCCGGCGGTCCTGCTCGTCGACCGGCAGGCCGGCCAGGTCGACGACGTGCAGCAGGGGGCCGACCTGGCCGGGCGCGTGGTGGCCGACGGTCCCGGTGAAGCGCAGCCGCAGCGCGTCGTGCTGCGCGAACAGGGCGCGCAGCGCCCGCTCCAGGGCCGACTGGTCGACTCCGGGGGCCAGTTCGACCCGGACGGTCTGGTCGAAGTGCCCGGGCCGGGCCGGGTCGGTGCCGTGGAACCAGCGCTGGATCGGGGTGAGCGGCAGCTCGCCCTCGACCGGGCCCTGTTCGGCGGCGGGCGCCTCGTCCCGGGCCCAGACCGCCACGGCGGCCAGCGCGGCGACGCTCTGATGCCGCATCACGTCGCCGGAGCGCAGGGAGAGCCCCTCGGCGCGGGCCCGGGCGGCGACCCGCATGGTGAGGATGGAGTCCCCGCCCAGCTCGAAGAAGTTGTCCTCGACACCGACCTGTTCCACGCCGAGCAGCCGGGCCCAGGTCTGCGCGAGCAGCCGCTCCTTCTCGTCGCGCGGCGCCAGGTAGGCCCGCCCGGCGTCGGCCTCGGGCACCGGCAGGGCGGCCCGGTCGAGCTTCCCGGCGGCGTTCAGCGGCAGCGCCGGCAGCGTGACGAAGGCGGACGGCACCATGTACGAGGGCAGGTGCTCCGCCAGTGCGGCGCGCACCCCGGCGGTGTCCGGGCGCTGCTCGGCGTCCCGGGGCACCAGGTAGCCGACCAGGCGCTTGGAGCCCGCGCTGTCCGGCAGTGCCAGGACGGCGGCGTCGGCCAGCTCCGGCAGCCGCAGCAGGGCGGCGACGATCTCGCCGGGCTCGATCCGGAAGCCGCGCACCTTGACCTGGTCGTCGGCCCGGCCGAGGAACTCCAGCACGCCCTCGGGCAGCATCCGGGCCAGGTCGCCGGTGCGGTAGAGCCGCTCGGCCGGGTCGAAGACCGCGGGGCCGAACCGCTCGGCGGTCAGCTCGGGCCGGCCGAGGTAGCCGATCGCCAGGCCGTCGCCGGCCAGGTACAGCTCGCCGGGCACGCCGTCCGCCACCGGCCGTCCGTCCTGGTCCAGCAGGTGGACCCGGGTGTTGGCCAGCGGGCGGCCGATCGGCACCGAGGCCCGCTCCAGGTCCCGCTCGGTGATCCGGTGGGTGGTGGCGAACACCATGGACTCCACCGGTCCGTAGCCGTTGACCAGGCGCAGCCCGGGGTGGCGGCGCAGCACCCGGCCGACGTGCTCGACCGAGACCGCCTCGCCGCCGGTCAGCACCTGGCGGAGCGTCCCGAAGATGCCCGGGTACTCCTCGACCATCACGTTGAACAGGCTGGAGGACAGCCACAGGGTGGTGACGCCGTGCCGCTCGACGAGCTCGGCGATCGCCTCCGGCTCGGGCGTGGGGGCCGGCTGGAGGACGCAGCGGGCGCCGTGCAGCAGCGCGCCGAACAGCTCCAGGGAGAACGCGTCCCAGGAGATCGGCGCCGTCTGCAGGACCACCTCGTCCGGCCCGAACCGGGCGTAGTCGGTGCCGACGAAGGTGCGCACGGTGGCGCGGTGGGCCGCCAGCACGCCCTTGGGCCGACCGGTGGAGCCGGAGGTGAACATCACCGTCGCCGGGTCCTCGGCGCTGCCCGGGACGGCCGGGTCAAAGCCGTCCTCGGCGTCGGTGGCCGGGTCGGTGAGCGACAGCAGGACCGGGTCGCCCGCGGCGGGCCAGGCCGCCCGGACGGTCGCCTCGGCGTCGGCCCCGACGAGCGCGACCGGCGCGGCCAGGTCCTCGATCATCAGCCGCAGCCGCTCGACCGGCAGGCCGGTGTCGAGCAGCGCGTAGGCGCCGCCGGCCTTGAGCACCGCCAGCAGCCCGACGACCATCCCGGGCGAGCGCCGGGCGCAGACCGGGACGAGCGTGCCGCGCCCGACCCCGGCGGCTGCCAGTCGGCGGGCCAGCCGGTTGGCCTGGGTGTTGAGCTCGCCGTAGCGGACGACGGTCTCCTCGTGCACCAGGGCGACGGCCTCCGGGCGGAGCCGGGCGACGCGCTCGAACAGCTCGTGGACCCGGGCCTCGCGCGGGTAGGTGACCTCGGTGTCGTGCCAGTCGGCCCGGGCCCGCCGGGCCCCGGCGTCCTCCGCGCCGACCAGGGCGAGCTCCCCGGCGGGCGCGCCGGCGTCGGCGACGGCCGACCGGAGCAGGCCGAGCAGGTGGTCCGCCAGCCGGGCGACCGTGGCAGCGGTGAACAGGTCGGTGCTGTACTCGATGCCGGCGCCGAGCGTGTCGCCGTGGTTCCAGAACTCGAAGAGCAGGTCGAACCGCGAGGAGGATCGCGGGAGTTCGGCCTCGGCCAGGTGGAGCCCGGCGGCCGCCGCCCCGGGGCGCAGCAGCGGTTCCTGGTAGGTGACGGCGGTCTGCACCAGCGGCATCCGGCCCGGTTCGCGGACCGGACGCAGCGCCTCGACCAGCCGGTCGAACGGCACCTCGCCGTGCTCGACCGCAACCAGGGTGGACTCCCTCACGGCGTCGACGAGTTCACCGAACGGCCGGGCGGGGTCGAGCGCGGTGCGCAACGGCACCAGGTTGGCGAAGAAGCCCTGGGTGTCGTCGTCCACGCCGTCACGACGGCCGGCGGTGGCGATGCCGAGGGCGAAGTCGCGCTGGCCGCTGTGCCGGGCCAGCAGGACGTGCACGGCGGCGGTCAGCGTCATGAAGACGGTGGCCCGACGGGCCCGGGACAGGGCGCGCAGCCCGGCGGCCAGCTCGGCCGGGACGCGGAACCGGTGCAGGGCGCCGGCGCCGGGGCGGGCCGCCGAGCGCGGCCGGTCAGCGGGCAGGTCGAGCGGCGGCAGGTCGGCGAGCCGCTCGCGCCAGTACGCGATGTCGGCGTCCCAAGCGCCGGCCCGGGCCCGGTCGCGCTGGTCGGCGGCGTGGCGGGCGAACTGGTCGGGCGCCGGCGCCACCGGGCCGAGCGGCCCGCGCACGGCCCGGCCGTAGAGCTCGAAGAGCTCCCGGAGCAGGGCGCGGGTGGACCAGCCGTCGGTGACGATGTGGTGCTGGTCCAGCACCAGCACGTGCCGCTGCCCGGGCAGATGGATCAGCAGGGTGCGCAGCAGCGGCCCGGCCACCAGGTCGAACGGACGGGCCGTCGCCTCGGCGAGCAGTCGCTCGTGCTCGTCCGCCGCCTTCCCGGCCGACAGCGCGGTGAGGTCGACCACGTCGAGCGCGGGCTCGCCGGGCTCGTGCACCACCTGCACGCCGCCGTGCTCGCCGGCCCGGAAGGTGGTGCGGAGCACCTCGTGCCGGGCGAGCACCGCGCCCAAGGCGGCGCGCAGCGCCTCGTCGTCCAGTTCGCCGGTCAGCTCGATGCCGACTGCGGCGCCGTACCCGGCCAGGGCCGGGGCGGCATCGTGGAGGAACCAGAGGCTCTCCTGGGCGAAGGACATCGGCACGGTGTCGCCGTGGCCACCCGGCGCGCCGTCGCGCGCGACGGCCCGGACCGGGGCGGGGGTGTGCCCGGCCGGTCCGACCAGGGCGGCGACCGCGCCCACGGTCGGCGCGGCGAACAGCTCGCGCAGACTCGGCGCGGTGCCGAACTCCGCCTTCAGCCGGGCCAGGACGCGGGCGCCCAGCAGCGAGTCGCCGCCGAGGTCGAAGAAGTCGTCGGTGGTCCCGACACCGGTGGTGCCGAGGGCCTCCTCCCAGATCCGGACCACAGCCTCCTCGACCGGGCCGTCCGCCGGCACGTGGGCGACCCCGCGGCCGGTCCGATCCGGCGCGGGCAGCTTGGCGCGGTCCACCTTTCCGGAGGGGTTGAGCGGGAAGTGCCCGACCGGGACCACCGCGGAGGGCAGCAGGTGCTCGGGCAGGGTGCGGCGCAGGTGTGCGGCGAGCTCGGCCCGGGTGGGCGCGGCCAGGCCCGCCTCCGCGCGGACGTGGACGACCAGTCGGCGGTGGCCGCGCTCGTCCTCGGGTGCTCCGGCGGCGGCCTCGGCGACGGCCGGGTGGGTCAGCACGGCGGCCTCGACCTCGCCCAGCTCGACCCGGAAGCCCCGGATCTTGACCTGGTCGTCGGTCCGGCCGCGGTAGCGCAGCACGCGGTCCGCGGTCCACTCGGCGAGGTCGCCGGTGCGGTAGAGGCGGCCGCCGGCCGGTCCGTACGGGTCGGCGACGAAGCGCTCGGCGGTCAGACCGGGGCGGCCCAGGTAGCCGAGCGCCAGCCCGTCTCCGGCCACGTACAGCTCGCCGACGGCGCCGGGGGCGACCGGCCGCAGCCGCTCGTCGAGAACGTGCACCCGGGTGCCGGTCACCGGGCGTCCGATGTCGGGGGCGGTGCCGTCCCCGGGGATCGGGTCGCTCATGGTGGCGCAGACGGTGGACTCGGTCGGCCCGTACCCGTTGACCATCAGCCGGCCGGGCGCCCAGCGGGCCGCGACCGCGGCGGAGCAGGCCTCGCCGGCCGTGACGACGGTGACGCCGGCCGGGACCGCCCCGTCCGGCAGGGTGGCGAGCACCGCCGGCGGCAGGGTGACGTGGGTGATCCGCAGTTCGGCCAGCAGGTCGCCGAAGGCCGGACCGGGTACCAGCCGCGCGGCGTCGGCCAGGACCAGCGTGCCGCCGGTGAGCAGCGCCATGGAGAGTTCGAACACCGAGGCGTCGAAACTGGGGCTGGCGAACTGCAGCACCCGGGAACCGGGGCCGGCCGCCAGCTGGGCGACGTGCTGGGCGGTGAGGGCGGCGAGGCCGTGGTGGGGCACGGCCACGCCCTTGGGGCGCCCGGTGGACCCGGAGGTGTAGATGACGTACGCGGCGTCCAGTGGGTGTCCCGGCCCGACCTTCCCGGCCGCGGCCGGGTCGGTGTCCGGGCAGCCCGCCAGCGCCTCGGCGACGGCCGGGTCGGCGAGGTCCAGCACGGCCGGCGGGCCGTCGGCGGCCCGGACCGAACCGGCGCCGTTGGTGAGCAGCAGCCGCGGCGAGGCGTCGGCGAGGACGTAGGCGACCCGCTCGGCCGGGTAGGCCGGATCGACCGGCAGGTAGGCGGCACCGGCCTTGGTGGTGGCGATGGCCGCCAGCACGAGATCCGCGCCGCGGGCCATGCCGAGCGCCACGATGCTGCCGGGGCCGACGCCCCGGTCGATCAGCAGGTGCGCCAGCCGGTTGGTCCGGCTGTCCAGCTCGGCGTACGAGAGGGTGCCGGCCCCGGACACCAGGGCGGGCGCCCTCGGGGCCCGCTCGACCTGCCGGCGCAGCAGCTCGGGCAGGGTGCCGGCGGCGGGCGCCGGCGGTCCCGCGTGCCACCCTGCCGCCTCCGCCGACGCCGGGTCGGTGCCAGTGATGAGCCGTGCGTCCGGGGAAGCCGCCTCGTGCGACATGGTTGTGTCTCCTGCCCTTCGGTCTGCTCTGCCCGTTCAGCCGGCCGTCCGGTCCGACGACGGCTTCGGACTCCCGCGGGTCGCGGGAGTCCGGAACACGCTGGTTACTGCCGTGTACCGCCGCTCACCACCGGGCCGCCAGGCGCCCGCCGACCTGCATGCGGTCGATCCGCCCGGTGTCCGGGTCCCGGTGGAAGCGGCCGGTGTAGCCGGTCCGCTCGGTGGTCAGCTCGACGACCGAGAACGCCAGGTCCGACCGGACGGCGAGCCGGGCGAACGGTCGGCCTCCCTGGTCGAGCCGCAGGCCGTCCGGGTCACGGACCAGGCGGTACTCGGTGGCGCCGTTGCGGTAGGTCCCCGCGCAGTCGGCGAGGAGGTGCTCGGGGGCCGGCGGCGCGTCGCCGCGCAGCCGGGTGAACGGGTGACTGCCGACCTCGATCCCGGCCTCGCCCAGTTCGGCCAGCAGGTCGTCCCAGAGCGCGAGTCCGGTGCCCGCGTTGGTGGTCAGCGCGACGACCGTGCCCTCCTGCGGGTCGACCCGCAGGTGGCAGGAGGTGCCGTCGCCGGTGCCGTCGTGACCGACCCAGGTCCGGCCGTCCGGGGCCAGGTGGTGCGCGAGGCCGAGGCCCCAGGCGTCGGCCAGGCCGAACGCGTCGGTGTTCGGCTCGATCCGGCGCATCGCCTCGGTGACCCGGGGCGGCGGCAGCAGCGGCCCGCGCGGGCGCACCGGTTCGTCCGCGAGCAGGGTGCCGAACCGCAGCAGGTCCGCGGCGGCGAGCGCGAGCGCGCCGGCCGGCGCCTCCACCGACGGCAGCAGCTGGGCCACCGGGCGGGCGGTACCGTACGCCGGCTGCGCGGCGTGCCCGGGGACGTGCCCGGCGGCGGCGCCCGAACCGGTGACGAAGGCCGCTCGAATGCCGAGCGGACGCAGCAGGACCGAGGTGACGGCCTCCTCCCACGGCATGCCGAGGGCCAGTTCGGCGACTCGGCCGGCCGCCACCAGCCCGACGTTGGAGTAGGAGAAGGCCGTGCCCGGCGGGCAGACCACGGTCGCCGCGGCCTCCCTGAGGTACTGGTCGCGGTCGGCCGGCGGTTGCTCGGCGGGGTGACTCCCGGGCAGTCCGCCGGTGTGGGTGAGCAGGTGCCGCAGCGTCAGTTCGCTTCCGAGCGCCCCGGGCAGCGCCGCGAACTCGCGGAACTGCTCGCCGAGCGGGGCGTCCTGGTCCACCTCGCCCTCACCCGCCAGGGTCGTCAGCAGCGCGGCGGTGAACGGCTTGGTGAGCGAGCCGACCGGGAACCGGGACTCCGCGACGACCGGCCGGCCGCTGTCGTGGCGCTCCTCCCCGGCCACCACCACCGAGGTCACGCCCCGGTGCAGGATGGCGAGTTGGGCTCCGGGGACGGTGTGCCGGCGGATCAGTCGATGCAGCAGCCGGCCGAGCCCGCCGGCGCTGGCCGGGTCGACGCTCCTGGTGGGGGTTGCCGAGGTGGTCGTCATGGTGTCGGGGTCACTCCAACTCGAAGACGACGGAGGCGGCGGGCGACTCGATCCGCTGCTCGCCGGCCAGCTTCCAGCCGGTCTCCTCGAAGACCCCGTACCACTCGTCCAGGGTGGGCACGTACACCCCCATCAGGTCGTGGGCGGACTCGAAGCCGAGGTTGAACAGCGGGATCCCGAGGTCCGGGTAGCCGACCGTGCGGGTGGTGTCGCCCAGCAGGAAGCGGCGCACGTTGGGGAACCGCTCGCGCAGGGTGCGCATCGACTTGACGGCGTTCTCGCGGGGCCAGAAGTCGTGGCCCATCATGAAGCAGGTGAGCAGCTCGACCTCCGCGAAGACGGGGTGCGGGGCCAGGTCGCGGGCGTCCGCCTGGAGAGCGGTGATGCGGTCGGACAGGCCGGCCCTGGCCACCTCACGGGTGGTCATCTCGACGGCCGGGAGGCCGATGTCGAGGCCGAGCCCGCGGGTGCCGGGGTAGCGGTTGGCGAGCTGGATGAGCCGCTCGCCGCTGCCGCAGCCGAGGTCGGCGGCGACCTTGAAGTCGAACGGCAGCCGATCCATCGCGGCCCAGAACGCCGGGTCGAACGAGAACGAGGACAGCTCGCGGCAGGCGTAGCCGATGGCCGCGCCGTCACGGTGGTGGAAGGAACCGACCCGGTTCTCTTTTCGGAGCACCGAGGGCATTTCGGTATAAAGACCGGAGCAGCCCCGGCTGAGCCAGTGGAAGTACGACCGGTAGGTGTTCACCTCGTCGAAGATCGGGCCGGGGCTGACGGTGCCGCCATCGCGGGTGACGACCCCGACCGAGGCGAGCGCCTGGAACATCCCGCGGGACGCGACCGGGTCCAGCCCGAGCTTTTCCGCCAGTTCCTCCGCATCCAGAGAGGCGGCGCCGTCCAGTTCGTCGAGCGCGCCCACCTCCCAGGCTGCGGCAATTGCCCAGGATGCCACCGCCGAGTTGTAGATGTCGGCCGATGTCAGTTTTGCCCCGGGTATCGCCACTTCAGTGATCGACATGGATGCCTCCTGTTCGGTTTCCGGCAGGTGCCATCAGTTTCGACCGGAACCAACAGCAGGCTCCAGCTCCTTAAGCAGGGCACGATAACCG
The DNA here is from genome assembly GCF_042732255.1 of Kitasatospora sp. NPDC059803. Taxonomy (NCBI): domain Bacteria; kingdom Bacillati; phylum Actinomycetota; class Actinomycetes; order Kitasatosporales; family Streptomycetaceae; genus Kitasatospora; species Kitasatospora sp. NPDC059803. The sequence continues at coordinate 37,380 of NZ_JBHWIJ010000007.1, forward strand.
CAGGTCAGCACGATATACCGGCCCGCCACAGGCATTCGGCGAAGCGAAGCCGAAGGGTCCGTTTTCTGATTTAAGGCCTGGCTTAACGAGCTTGTCAGCACGCCGAACCGATTCCCAGCATGAGCGGTGCCAGTGCCAGCCCCACCAGTTCAGGGAGAGACGAATGGGCAACCCGTTCGAGAACGCCGACGGCACCTTCCGGGTTTTGGTCAACCAGGCGAACCAGCACAGCCTCTGGCCGGATTTCCTCGACGTTCCAGACGGTTGGTCGTCGACGTACGGACCCGACTCCAGGGAGGAATGTCTGAATTACGTCGAGAGCAACTGGAACGACCTCCGCCCACGCTCCATCGCGTCCTGACCGGAAATCCCCAGGGCGCACCGACGCGAAAGAAAGGAAAGCGGTGTCCACGCTGCGGTTGCACGATGAAGAGCGCGACGAGATCGCGGTTCTCGCCGATGAATTCCTGGAGTCGCTGAACGGCGACCAGGACCCCTCGCGGATGTCCGCGGCCGCCACCGGCGCCGCCCAGCGGCTGCCCGAGCGGCTGCGGACCTTCCTCGCCGCGACGCGGACCGGCGGGGAGGCCATCACCGTGGTCTCCAACCTGCCGGTCCGGGCCGATCTGGAGCCCACCCCGCTCGGCTGGGAGCCGGCCGCCAAGCTCGGCGCGGGCTGGCACGAGGAGGGCGTGCTGGCCCTGGTCGGCGCCGGACTCGCCGAGCCGTTCGGCTGGACCAGCCAGCAGGCCGGCCGGCTGGTCCACGACGTCTGCCCCACCCCCGAGGACGACAACTCGCTGACCAGCGCCAGCAGCACCAGGGAGCTCAACTTCCACACCGAGGACGTCTTCCACCCCTGCCGCAGCGACTACGTGGCCCTGCTGTGCCTGCGCAACCCCACCCAGGTGGGCACCACCTACGTCCGCGCCGAGGCGCTCGACCTACCTCAGGACGTCCGCGAGGTGCTGTTCCAGGAGCGCTTCCTGTTCCTCCCGGACGACTCCCACAACCTCGGCTCGCTGCCCGACAGCGCCGGCGACGGCTCGCAGCTCGGCGCCGTGCTGTTCGGCCCCCCGAACACCCCCTACCTGCGCTTCGACATCGACTTCATGCGCCCGCTGCCCGGCGACGACGCGGCCGCCGAAGCCGTGGAGACCGTCCAGGCCGTCCTCGGCAAGCACGTGGAGCGGATCTCGCTCGCCCCCGGCGACCTGGTCTTCGTCGACAACTTCCGGGTGGTGCACGGCCGGGAGTCCTTCCGCTGCCGCTTCGACGGCACCGACCGCTGGCTCAAGCGGGTCAATCTCACCCGCGACGCCCGGCGAATCAGCGCCGTCACCGGAAAGCGGACCGTGCTGATCTGAGGCCGGAGCCGGCGGCCCGCGACAACCGCTTCCGAACACCCCTTCCCCGCCCGCCCGGCACGGCCTTCATCGGCCCGTGCCGGGCGGGCGCTCTTTCCCCGAGGAATTCGTATAGTGAACCCCCGGTCCACCCGAGTCCGTTCACCCGTGCCGCCCCGGCCGAAAGAACGAGAGCACGTCCTCGGCCAAAGGGACGAGGCGCCCCGCCGATCTCTCCCGAAAGGCGGATGTTGCCGCCCCGGCCCCGCCGGGAGCATGACGGGTATGAAAATGTCGACCGCCAAGCTGGCCTGGGTGGCCCCGATCTCCGCGCTGGCCATCGCACTCACGGGCTGCGGTGTGAGCGACGACCTGGACGCCCAACCCCGCAACGATTCCAAGGACTTCGGCTTCCAGGGCACGCACCTCACCGTGGACACCGACAAGGATGTGACCCTGGTGCCCGCCGACGGCACCACCCTCAGGGCCGACCGCAGGCTCGCCGGCCAGGCCGCGAAGGACGGCAACGCCGCCTGGACGCTGGAGGGCGAGACCCTCAAGCTGTCCGGCAAGTGCAGCGGCATCGTCCTCAACTGCAAGGCCCAGTACACCGTGCACGTCCCCAAGGGCGTGGCCGTGACCGTCCAGGGCAGCGGATCGGCCGGCGTCACCGCCAAGGGCGTCGACGGCAAGCTCGACGTGAAGACCGAGCAGGGCTCGGTGGACCTCGACGGCCTCGCCGCGCCGCTCACCGTCCGCACCGACAAGGGCAAGGTCGACGCGAGCGGCCTCTCCTCCACCGACGTGGACGTCGCCAACGAGAACGGCAGCGTGAAGCTGACCTTCGTCAAGGCGCCCGACAGGGTCAAGGCCGAGTCCGACACCGGCAGCATCACCGTGCGGGTCCCCGAGGACGGCACCCGCTACCACGTCGAGGCCAAGGCCGGCTCGTCCAACCCCCACGTGGAGGTCGGCGAGGACCCGAACTCCGCCCACGCCATCACCGTCGCCTCCAAGGTCGGCGTCGTCCGCGTCAACACGAAAGACTGAGCGATGGAACTCCAGATCACCGACCTGACCAAGGAGTACCGCGGCGGCAAGCGCGCGGTGGACTCCTTCTCGTTGACCCTGCGCCCCGGCGTGCTCGGCCTGCTCGGCTCCAACGGCGCCGGCAAGTCCAGCCTGATGCGGATCCTGGCCACCGTCACCAAGCCGACCTCCGGCCAGGTGTTCTGGAACGGCACCGACATCGCCGAGAACCCCGGCCCGCTGCGCCGCACCATCGGCTACCTGCCACAGGACTTCGGCGTCTACCCGCAGCTGACCGCCCGCGAGTTCCTCTCCTACCTGGCCTCGGCCAAGGGGCTGCAGGGCCGTTCCGCGAACGCCCGGATCACCGAGCTGCTCGACCTGGTCAACCTCTCCGGAGCCGCCAAGCAGCGGCTCGGCTCGATGTCCGGCGGCATGCGCCAGCGGGTCGGCATCGCCCAGGCGCTGCTCAACGACCCCCAGCTACTGATCGTCGACGAGCCGACCGTCGGCCTCGACCCGGAGGAGCGGATGCGGTTCAGCAACCTGCTCACCGGCCTCGGCTCCGAGCGGATCGTGATCCTCTCCACCCACATCGTCTCCGACGTGGCGGCCACCGCCGACCGGATCGCCATCATGGGCAAGGGCCGGCTGATCCACCACGGCACCCCGGAGGAGCTCCTGCGGCTCGCCGAGGGCTCGATCTGGGAGCTCACCGTGGCCTCCGACCAGATCCCGGCCCTGCGCTCGCGCTTCGTCCTCGGCGGCACCACGCGCACCCCGCAGGGCGTCCGCGCCCGGGTGATCTCCCCGCACGCGCCCGCCCAGCACGCCGAGCCGGTCCCGCCGCGGCTCGACGACGCCTACCTGCTGCTGACCTCCGCCCCGGCTCCGGCCGCCCCGCAGGCGGTGGTGCGCTGATGGCGGGCACCGTCACCGCGCTCGCCCTCGCCGACTTCCGGGAGCGCCGACGCCGCCCCGCCTACCTGGTGGTCCTGCTCGGCACGCTCGCCCTGGGCCTGCTGGCCGCCCCGGTCGGCTCCTCGACCTGGCAGGTCTTCCAGATCAGCGGCTACCGGGGCCTGTACACCAGCGGCTACGTCGGCACCGTCACCGCGCTCGGCGGCGCCGTCTGGCTGGCGCTGGCCGGCTTCAACATCACCCGCGGCACCGTCCCCAAGGACGAGCGCAACGGCGTCGGCCAGATCCTCGCGGCCACGCCGATGACCCGGCCCTCGTACCTGTTCGGCAAGTTCTGCAGCAACCTGCTGGTGCTCGGCTCGATGCTGCTCGCCCTCGCGGTGACCGCGTTCGGCGTGCAGCTGGTCAAGGGCGAGTCGTACCACGTCGACGTCGTGCGCCTGCTGCTGCCCTTCGTCCTGATCACGCTCCCGCTGCTGGCCCTCGTCGCCGCCTGCGCGGTGCTCTTCGACACCCTGCCGGGCCTGCGCGGCGGCATCGGCGCGCTGATCTGGTTCGTGGTCTGGCTGGTCGGCATCATGGCCTCCCAGGCCTCCGGCGCGTACGACCTGCTGAGCATGGAACGGATCAGCGAGTCGATGCGCCAGGCGATCTCGGCGGCCGGGCACCCGGCCGAGGCGGTGCGCTTCGGCGTCGGCCTCACCTCCGACGACAAGACCCCGGTCACCTTCGACTGGCAGGGCCTCGGTCTCGGCAACCTGGGCGGCGGTCTGCTGGCCAACGCCGCGCTGCTGGTGGCCGGTTCGCTGGTGGCCGCGCTGCTGTCGGTGCTCTGGTTCCGCCGCTTCGACCCGTCCGCCGCCATCGGCGCGGTCGGCGCGCTGGTCCCGGGCGCCAAGGGCGCGGCCGACCGGACCGGTGCCGAGCACGCGGACCACGCCGAGGAGCCGGCCGCCGGCGCGGGCACCTCCTTCGGCCTCGACCCGTCCCTGTTGACGCCGCCCCGGACGGGCTCGTCCTTCCTACCCACACTGGTCGGCGAGGTGCGCATCCTGCTCCAGGGCATGCGCTGGTGGTGGCTGGGCACGCTGGCCCTGGCCGTGCTCGCCGCGTTCGTCCCGAGCGGGAACGTCCTCCACCCGGTGCTGCCGCTCACCGTGCTCTGGCCGGTGCTCATCTGGTCCCGGATGGGCAACCACGCCGGCGCCGGGAGCATCGACGACCTGCTCGCCGCCTGCCCGGCCGCGGGCCGCCGGCTGCTGGCAGGACTGCTCGCCGGGATCGCCGTGGCGCTGGCCGTCACCGCGGTGCCGATCGTCCGGCTGATCGCCTCCGGCGACACCGACGCGGCGGTCGCCGCCCTGGTCGGCGCTCTGGTGGTGCCCGCCCTGGCGATGCTCTGCGGGATCGTCAGCCGCGGTCCCCGGCTGTTCCAGGCGCTCTACCCGCTGCTCTGGTACGCGATGTTCAACCGCATCCCCGAGGTCGACTTCCTCGGCGTGGCGGAGGGCAAGGGCCCGGGCACGGCCGCGGTGGCCGCCGCCGCGGCGCTACTGGCCGCCCTGGCCCTCGGCGTGGACTCCGTACGGCGCGCCAACCGCTGAACCACCGCCCTCCGAGACAGGCCCCGGCCCCCGGCGCCAGGCCCCGAGCGGCGCCCGGCACCCCCGTCCGGGCGCCGCTCCGGCCATCCCCGTCCAGCCGACGGCACCGACCGCCCGACCCGCCTCACCCGCCCCGCTCCCCCGCGACCTTCCGGCCTCCCGTTCCCTGATCGACCGTCCGACTCCACCGACCCGAAAGGCCGGCCCGTGCGGCTCCCCAGCCTCCGAGACCTCCTCGCCCACCCGGCCCCGGACGAGGCGTCCCCGGCGACGCCGGTGTCCACCCTGCCGCGCGCCGCCCGGGCCGCCCTGGCGGTCGGGTTCGGCGTGCTGTGGCTGCTGGACCTGGCCATGAGTCTGGACACCGCCGGACCGCTGCTGCCGCTCGCCGGGCTGGTCCCGGCCGCCCTGGTGCTGTTCGGCCCACGCGGCCGGCCCGAGCTGCGCGCCGGGGCGGCCGCGCTCTGGTCGCTGATCTGGTCCGCCGTGGGCTTCGTCCGCGGCACCGAGCAGGACTCCCCCGGGCTGATGGAGCTGCTCGCGCTGAGCCTCCTGCTGATCACCACCGCCCGGCACATCCGCGCCCGCGCCGCCGTCCTCGGCACCTGCACCGCCCTGGTGACCGCCCTACTGGGGCTGGCCGCACGGGTCTCCCGCAGCGCCTCCGGGACAGTGCTGACCGTCATGCTGCTGGCCATCGTCGCCGGCGCCGCGATCGCCCTCGGCTGCTACCTGCGCGCGGCCGACACCCGCCGGCTCCAGGCCGTGGAACAGGTTCGCCGCGACGAACTGATCGACCTCGCCAACGACCTCAACGACTTCGTCGCCCACCACGTCACCGGCATCATCGTGCTGGCCCAGGCCGGCCGGGCGATCTGGCAGACCGCGCCGCAGGAAGTCGTCCCGATCTTCGACGACATCGAGCAGGCCGGCAGCGAATCCCTGGAATCGATGCGGCAGTTGGTCGCCATGCTGCGCGAGGGAACCGACCTGGCCGCCGCCTCGCCGCTCTCGGGGCAGGGCATCGCGCACATACCCGTCATGGTGGAGTCCTTCCGCCGGGGCGGCACTCCGGTGGACCTGCAGCTGGACGAGGCCGCGCTCACCGCCCGGCTCGCGCCCGAGATCGTCACCACCGCGCACCGGGTGATCACCGAGGGCCTGAGCAACGTACGCCGGCACGCCCCGGACGCCACCGGGGTCACCGTACGGATAGGCCTCGGCCCGTCCACCCTGGAGGCCACCGTGCGCAACGGACCGCCACGCGGGGGAACGCCCCGCAAGGGTCTGCGTGTCCCCCACCTCGGACAGCAGGACCTCGGCCTCCTCGGGCTCCAGGAGCGCGTCCGGGCGGTCGGAGGAACGCTCACCGAGCGCCCGGACGATACGGGAGGATGGGAACTGACGGCCCTGCTCCCCGTGAGGAACACGGACCCCAGCACTCGGAGGATGCCGGCATGACCATCAAGGTGCTCATCGCGGACGACCAGGACATGGTCCGCACCGGCTTCCGGCTGATCCTCGACAGCCAGCCCGACATCGAGGTGCTCGGCGAGGCCGCCGACGGCGCCACCTGCGTCGAACTCGCCCGCCGGCTGAGGCCCGACGTCTGCCTGGTCGACATCAGCATGCCCCGGTTGAACGGCCTGCAGGTCACCCGGCTGCTGGCCGGCCCCGGGGTGAGCGACCCGCTGCGGGTGGTCGTGGTCACCACCTTCGACCTGGACGAGTACGTCTACGGCGCGCTGCGCGGCGGCGCCCAGGGCTTCCTGCTCAAGGACAGCGGATCGACCCTGCTGATCGAGGCGGTCCGCGCGGTCGCCGCCGGCGACGCGATGGTCTCCCCCGCCGTCACCGTGCGGCTGCTCAAGCGGCTCTCCGCCGCCGGGCCCGGAGCGGCCCAGGCCGCCGCGACGACGCTCTCCCCGACCGTCCTGACCGACCGGGAACTCGACGTGGCACGGCTGGTCGCCCGCGGCCGCACCAACCAGGAGATCGGCGAGACGCTGGCCATCTCCCTCTCCACCGTCAAATCCCATCTGGCCAGTGTCCAGACGAAGTTGAAGGTGCGCAACCGGGTCGAGATCGCCGCCTGGGCCTGGGAGGGCGGCACCATGCAGCGGGGTGGGGAATAGGGACGAAACCCGGGTGGAACACCCCCTGTTCGCCGCACCTCCACCGCCCCCACCCTTCCTGTCACCGTGTGCGACTCCTCGGCCCGCCCCTGCGGATCTCCCGAACGGGGGATACCCCGGCGCGCCGGCGAACGGCGATGATTGCCCCCAGTCGAATAGGGGGAGCTTCGGCCGAACGTCCGCGTGGCCAAGTTCTCTTCGGGGGAAGGGAAAACACGTTCGTGAGCCGCATCGTCTTTTCCATGGAGGATCTCGTCCGCGTCCGGGTCGCCGGACCACCGACAGCCGAGGCCGAGGCGGCGTTCGCCTTGGACAACTGGTCGAAGAACTCGGGTGGTTACTTCCGAAGATGGCATCAGACAGTCACCAACAGCGTACGGAGCCGAGAAGAGCTCCAACGCCTGATACACCGCTTCGACCTTTCCGGACGGACCATCTGGGATCTGCTCGGCGCTCCGCCGCCGCAGGTGGACGATCCGTCCGACCCGTTACCGCGACTTCCGACACGAACCGCCGGTGAGGACCTCTCCTCCGGACCGGACGGCCTGGTCCAGGAGTTCGGCACGATCGCCGTCCTCCCGTACTGGCAGGCCATCCACGCCCGGCTGGTCCGCGACACCGACGCCTACCGGCAGATCATGAGCGCCTCCGGGGTGGAGACGCTGCTCCAGGCCCTGCACCCGCGCGTCCACTGGCGGGCACCGGTCCTGGAGGTCGAGGACGACCGGGACCAGACCATCGAGCTCAGCGGCCGCGGCCTGCTCATCACGCCGTCGCTGTTCCTGACCGCGCCCGCCGTGGTCCCGCCGCACGCCACCGTGGTCAAGGCCGAACCGGCCCCGGCCCTGGTCTTCCCGATCCGCCCGGACTCCCGCGGGGACGCCGTGCTCGGCACCCGCGAGGCCGAGCGGCCGCTCGACTCCGCCCAGGGCGAGGCCCTCGCCAGCCTCGTCGGCAAGACCCGGGCCGCTCTGCTGGAGGCCCTGCTCAACGGCAGCACCAACGGCGAACTCGCCGACCGCGTCGGCGTGTCCAACGCCGCCGTCAGCCAGCACACCTCGGTCCTGCGGGCGGCCGGCCTGATCGCCACCCGTCGCACCCGCAACCTCGTCCTGCACACCGTGACGCCCCTGGGCCGTTCCCTGCTGAACGGCGGCACCCGCCTCCTGGCCCACCCCCCGGGCACGGCGCCGCACCGGAACGCGCCCCACGGCAGGTCCGTCCTGGCCGGCCGGTAGCCCTCGGCCCACCGCCGGGGCCCCGGCCCCGGCGCGGCCCCGGCCCCGGCCCCGGCCCCGCGTTCGCCAGACGTTTTCGGGCCTCTCTTAATCGCCTGTCCCCGGCGGCGGCCACGCCGCGAAGATGATGGCGTTCCCGATCCCCGCCACCACCGCACAGACGAGGTGAAGCCGCCGTGACGAGATCGCGTACGGACCTTGAAGTGTCCTTCCTCGAAGAGAGCGGGACGGTGCAGCCCGTCGCCACCGTTCCCGACCGGGCGGAGCGCGGCGAGTGGCTGCTCGCCCACCGCCCCGAACTACGCCGACTGACCCTGCGCCACGGCTCGCTGAGACTCGTCGGCGCCGCAGTCGCCTCCACCGACGAGCTGGCCGGGGTGGCCGCCGTCCTCGGCGGCGGCGCCCTGGAGTACACCGAGCGCTCCACCCCGCGCTCGCGGGTCGCCGGCAGCGTCTACACCTCCACCGAGTACCCGGCCGACCAGCGCATCCCCCAGCACAACGAGAGCTCCTACTCCTCGCGCTGGCCGGACCACCTCTTCTTCCTCGCCACCCGCACCCCGCGCACCGGCGGCCAGACCCCGGTCGCGGACAGCCGCACCGTCCTCACCGGACTCCCGGCCGAGCTGGTCGAGAAGTTCTCCGCCCTCGGCGTGCGCTACACCCGTGCCTACCACGACGGCATCGGCCTCTCCTGGCAGGAGGCCTTCCAGACCGAGGACCGCAGGCACATCGAGGCCTACTGCCGCGACAACGGCATCGCCTGGGAGTGGGAGGGTGACCTGCTGCGCACCAGCCAGGTCCGCCCGGCGCTCACCCGGCACCCGGTGACCGGCGAGACCGTCTGGTTCAACCAGGCCCACCTCTTCCACATCGGCTCGCTGCCCGCGAGGACCACCGAGGCGCTCCTCGCCGTCTTCCCCGAACAGAACCTGCCGCGCAACGCCTACTTCGGCGACGGCAGCCCCATCGACGCCGGCACCCTGGCCGAGATCCACGCCGCCTTCGACCGCACCACCCTCGCCCCCGACTGGACACAGGGCGACGTCATGGTCGTCGACAACATCCTCGCCAGCCACGGCCGAGCCCCTTACACGGGCGACCGCACCGTCCTGGTCACCATGACCTCCGCCGCCTGGGCCGACTGGCCCACCCCCTGACACGATCCCGGCACCCGCCGAAGTCCCCACCTACAGCGGACTGTTGGACCTGCTGACGACGCCCACCGGCTGCCGGACGATCGACCACGAGCCGGAGGGCAACACCGCACCCGCCGACGCCCCCCCCAGAACCCGCCGCCAACCCCATCGCCGTCTGACCCCACCCCACGCACGCAAAGCCCCAGGTCACGGCGAGTGAGTCCTGGGGCTTCTACAGAGCCGCCTGCGGGATTCGAACCCGCGACCTACGCATTACGAGATCACGAGGAGTCGTGCTACGTAGTACCGCCCCCTGCCGTCTCATGACGTTTGGGCCGGTCAGAGCACGTGCGGCAGGTTGTCCCGTGCCATCCCATGCAGCACCGTCCAAAGGCATCCGTCCACCGGCTGTCCACCGGAAGGGGTCCCTACCGACCAGACAGGGCGATCGTCAGGCCTTGTGGAGCTCCCACAAGCCCATCCAGGAGGCGCCTTCCACGCGAAGGGCTCCCAGCCGTGCACCAATCCGTCGACGCCAGGTCAGATCCGGCTGCTGCGCTGGCATGCTGCCAGCTTGCGGGTTCGGCACCAAAGAGATCGCTCGGCCACTACGCTCGGCGGGTGGTTTTCCTCGTAACCCTGAGCACCGATGATCTAGCTCGAAGCCAAGACGATCTCCGTCAGAACCTGAAGTTCACCAAAGCGATCCCTCCGGGCTACGGGCCAGAAGAGCCGGGCGCGCTGCCGCTGGTTCTGTTCCTCACTGATGGCCGGCCCACCAAGTCTCGCCTCCACCAGGCAGTCCGAGATCGAAGTCTCGTGTGGATCGGTAAGGTCGGGCGCTGGAACACGGTTGGTCCGGTGGACCGGAGCATCACGGTCCAGCCTCTGCGTGAATGCCTGCCACCCGTTCCCCTTCTCGGTACCAACGGGCTGCTTGAGCAGCTTCCGGAAGCGCATCGCGAGACGTTCGAGGCTCTCTCGAGTTCAGCCGGAGTCACGTACTGCCCCAAGGATGTCTGGACTGTCATCGAAGATGCGCTCCGAGCTCGCTCCTCCTCACTCGCCTCCCTTCTCGATTGGCTCATCGCGCAGATCAACGCCCCGGTCTTCAACAGCGAGCTTCCCGAAGATCGTGCTTGGCAGGAACAGCAGGAGGCAGCACGCTGTTCGAGGAGCATCTTTGGAGCACCTGCAGCCTTCGCTGCGTGGCTTCGCCCTAAGGACATCCACGCCCCCTACACCGCGGGGTTGATCCCAGAGCCCGTCGAGCACAGCATGATCGACCACGACGTGCGCATGACTGGACCGGCCCTCGGACTATTCAGCGACTGGACTGGACCGGGAGTCCTGCGCTCAGACATCCAAATCCTTCATGACGCCGAAGGGCGCCGCTTGGAGGTCGTGAATGTCAACGCAACCCCGGTCGAAGCCCGGTTGGGGACTGACCTCATCTACTATCACGAGGCAACTCGCAGCTTCGTCCTGGTGCAGTACAAGCGGCTGGACCCTCGCCGGAAATCGACCCAGGTAGATGAAAGACTTTTGAGACAGTTGGATCGACTGGAAGAGGTTGCTGCTCTCAGTCAAAGCCCAACCGCCCCCGACGACTGGCGGCTGAGCTCCGATCCATGTTACTTGAAGCTCGCCTACTGGCCGGAGAACGGCCTGCCTGACCACGGGCTTGCACCTGGAATGTACCTACCTGTCTCATATGTTCGACTTCTACTGGCAGACGACTGCACGCTCGGAGAGCGCGGCGGACGAGTACTCAGCTATAAGCATGTCAATCGGCACATGATTAACACTCAGTTCATTGAGCTGGTAAAGCATGGTTTCGCTGGCACGGTCGGCACAACCTTCGAGCAACTGGACGCCCTTGGTCGCGAGCGGATAAAGGCCAAACGTAGCGTGGTCATTGCCGTGGAACGCGCTACCGAGACTGTGAGGGAACGCGAGCAGAGAAACCATCGCCGCAGCCCAAAGAAGCAGGCCAAGCGCACCACGGCCCCAGGGCAGGGCATACTCTTCCCCATCGACGCTGAGGAGTAACGCCGAGACCCTCTACATATGACAGCCTGCGTCCACCCGCTTAGCTGACGTGTGTCGCTCGGCTCACCGGAGCTCCACGGCGACTCGCCAGACGGACCACGCGAACGCCGTCGGTATGCAGCTATAGAGGTCAGCCGAGATCCTGGCGAAGGCGGCGAAGATACACGTCGATCTGCACCAGCCCCGGCCAGTCGCTTCCCCGCAGCTGGGAGGTTTCCGACCGGAGACGGTCACCAACGTCCAGTGCCTGAGGAAGGTTCTCCGCCGCCGCGTAAAGGCTCATGAGTCGTGCGAGGGTATCCAGATGGCGATTGACGGCGTCCTCGTCGTCGGGAGCAGGCGTGTTCTCCGCGACGTGGTCGAAAGCCCGGATGGCGGCACTCGCCTCACCCAGTTCCATCCGGCATTGCGCGGCGTAGTACCAGCACAGCTGTGCTTGCTCGTCGTCGTCGCCGTAGCGGTTGGTGTATTCGTGGGCGAGTGGCTCGAACAGGGCGAGGGCCTCGCGGTGGCTTCCGGCCAGGAACTTCACTTGGGCGAGACTGAACTGCATGCCTTCCCTGAGTTCTGGATCCGTGGCCCTCGCGATGGCCTCATCCAGAGCGTCGCCGGCCTGGGTGAACTGGCCCTCCTGAGCTAGCCGAGCTGCACGGTCCGAGATCGCGTCCGCCTCCTTCTCGGTCAAGGCGGCGGTACCTGCCTGCGCCGCCCCGGCAGGGACTGCTAGTGGCGAGGGAACCACCACGGTGGGCGTGTAGGAGGCGGCGACGCCGGCACTGCGCGCCCGGCCACCGAAGGGGCGCAGGAACGGCAGTCGGGGGTCGAGGACACCATCGCCGGTCGCAGTGAGGGTTTTGGTGTTGACATGAACGAGAGGCAGGAGAGCGTCATAGACCTCTATCGCATCCATGCGCTGCTCGGATTCCTTGGTGAGCATCGCCAAGAGCAGCTTCTCGATGTCGGCCGGTACATCCGGGCGCAGGGATCGGATGGGAGGTGGCGGCGTGTGGACGTGGTGCCACATGTGGGAGCGGCTGTCATCGGGGGTGAAGGGTGGCTTCCCGGTCAGGAGTTCGTGGAGTACGCAGGCGAGGGCATAGACGTCGGCGGCGGGGCCTACCGCGTTGGCCAGGCTCTGCTCGGGTGACATGTAAGGCGGAGTTCCCACGGTCATGCCGACCTGGGTGAGCCGGGGCAGGGTGCCGACTCCGCGAAGGGCGGCGACGCCGAAGTCGAGGACCTTGACTACCCCTCCAGGAGTGATCATCAGGTTGGAGGGCTTGATGTCGCGGTGGACGACGTCGTGGTGGTGCACGGTGTCGAGGACGGAGGCGATCTGGGCACCGACGGCCGCGGCCCAGGAGACGGGGACCGTCTCGCTTTCGTAGTCGGTTTCGTCGATGAAGGTCTGCAGCTCGCGGCCCTGCAGGAGCTGCATGACCACGAACAGGCGTCCGCTGGCCTCATCCATGCCGGTGTCGTAGACAGCGGGAACACCGAGGTGTTCGATACCAGCGGTGATCTGGACTTCACGCAGGAAGCGGGCTCTGCGGGTCTGCAGGGTCTCTTCGAAAGCCGCGCCCTGGAATCCGGGCGGAACCGGGCTTTCGGCCAGCATCATCTTCACGGCTACCCGGCGGTCCAGACGTTCGTCGTACGCCCGCCAGACCTCGCCCATGCCGCCCGCACCGATGGGGGTATGCAGCCGGTACCGGCCCGCGATGACGCGGGCCGGTTCTCCGGGCTCGGAGGGCGGCGTGCCGTGCACCATGCGCGGTGCCTCTCTGCATGGGCGGAGCGTAACCACCCCGCCGTGCCTGTTACATGACGTACTGTCGGGCAAAGGTTATGCGGTCGGTGGCTCCGCGCGACGGCTTCCCGTGGACTTCAGTTCGGCGGCCCGCTGTTCGGTGGCCCGGCGCTCGGCTTCGCGCCGGACCGGGCGACGGATGAGCTGATACGCCTGCTGAGTCGCGACCTGCTTGAATAGGCGGTTGACATTGGCGTCATCGAAGTAGCGGACCATAAGCGCGTCGTTGGAAGCCGACTGGTCGATGACGATCCGGTCGAGGTCCTTCTCCAACTCCCCGCCGAAGACGTCCTGATCCTGGTGCAGCGCGATGGCCCGCAGTTCGGGATCTTCGCTGACGGCGACCACCAGCTGGCCGAGCAGGATCTGGTCGGTGGTGGAAAGCCCAGTTCCGTATTCCTCGTTGACGGACTGGATCACCTCGGCCAGCGACATCTCCTCCGGCTCGGCCACTGCTCCGCCAGCTTCGGGCACCAAGCCTGGCAGGAGCTGTGCGCCGGCTGCCTCCAGGCGAAGTTCGGGGGTGCCGGTCTGGGTGATGCGCATGTGACTCGGCACTGCGGCACCGATGTCTGCACCAGCGCTGCGCACGGGTGCGGGCAGGCGGCGCAGCAGGAAGCGCCCGTACTGGTAGAGCCGTTCCAGCTCCAGGTTCTCGAAGCCAATGACATGGGAGAGCCAGCCGTACGCCTTGGTGTAGGACTCCAGGGCGCGGCGGAACTCGGCCGCGGTGTCGGGTTCGGTGGCGTTGAGGGCGTTGAAGCGGTCCAGGGCCGGCTGGAGGTAGCCGTAGAGCCGGGCGTGGGCCTTCATGATGGCCGTGTCGGTCGCCTTGCCGCCCTGGAAGGCGGCGAAGTAAGCCGTGACGAACGCGTCCATCTCAGCTTGCACCAGGAGCTGGTAGGCCATGACCTCGCGTTCGCGGTCGAACAGCAGGTTGGGGTCGGTGGGCTCGCTGATCGACGCCTCGTAGTACTGCTGGAACGCCTGTTGGATGTCCTCGGGGCGGTTGGCGAAGTCGAGGATGAACAGGTCCTCGGTCGTCTTGAGGGCGTGGGTGCGGTTCAGTCGGGACAGAGTCTGTACTGCGGCCAACTTCACCAGGATCTTGTCGACGTACATGGTGGTCAGCAGCGGCTGGTCAAAGCCGGTCTGGTACTTCTCCGCGACGACGAGGATGCGGTGTTCGGGCTTGGGAACAGACGGCGGGTTCGGGTCGTCAGCGCGGGTGTAGCCGAAGCGGGCAGGCAGTTCACGTTCGGGGAAGCCGTTGAGCTTGGGTTCGGTGTACTCGATCCCGTCGAGGGTCAGTGCCCCGGAGAACGCGACGAGGGTGCCGCAGTCGGTGAAGCCGCGCTGGTCGATGTAGGTGCGCATGGCCTGGTAGAGCCGCACGGCGTGCTCTCGGCTGGAGGTGACCACCATCGCCTTGGCCCGGCCGCCGAGGCGCGGGCTGGAATGTGAGCGGAAGTGGTCGACGATGATCTTCGCGCGGGAGGCCATCGACGCTTCCGACATTAGCGCGGCCCTCACCAGCTTGGAGCGGGCCTTACGCGGATCCACCTGCTGCTCGGCCGCGTCGGCGGCGGCCTCCTGGAGCTTGAAGTAGGTGGCGTAGGTGATGTAGTTGCCGAGCACGTCGAGGATGAAGCCCTCTTCGATGGCCTGCCGCATCGAGTAGACGTGGAACGGTCCCTTCTCCTGCTCCCCCGAGCCGGCATTGGGGTAAGGGGTGCCGAACAGGTCGATCGTCTTCGCCTTGGGGGTGGCCGTGAAAGCGAAGAAGGACAGGTTCGGCTGCTTGCCACGGGCCAGGGCCGCAGCCGTCAACGGGTCGCCGTCTTCGTCAACCACGTCCGAGCCGAGACGACCTAGCGCCTTCTTCAGTGCCGCTGCGCTCTCCCCTCCCTGCGAGGAGTGCGCCTCGTCGATGATCACCGCGTAGCGCTGTCCACCCAGCCCCGCGACCTTGTCCAGGACGAAGGGGAACTTCTGCACTGTGGTGATGACGATTCGGGCGGTCGGTCCGGTCAGCGCGTCCGCGAGCTGCTGGGAGTTCTCATCGATCCGCACGACCACGCCGGCCTTGTGGTCGAACTGGTAGATCGTGTCCTGGAGCTGCTTGTCCAGCACCCGCCGGTCAGTGATCACGATGACCTTGTCGAAGACCAGCTTGTTCGCCCCCAGACCCGAGGCGAGTGCGGCCGGCGCGATCAGCCCAGGGTCGTGGGAGGTGTGCAGGCTGGACAGGTGGTGAGCCAGCCAGGCGATGGTGTTGGACTTGCCCGAACCGGCGGAGTGCTGGATCAGGTAGTTCTCCCCCGCGCCGTTGCGGGCCGCGTGCGCGATGAGCTTGCGCACCGCGTCCCACTGGTGGAACCGCGGAAAGATCAACGGCTGCGTGTGCGCGCTGCCGGGCTTGTGCGAAGGCGCCCGGCCGGCCTTCGCTGCGGCGTCCTCCACGTGCAGGAAGCGCTGCAGCAGCTCCAGCCAGTTGTCCCTCGCCCATACCCCATCGAAAAGGTAGGAGGTGGGGTACGACCCGTCTGTAAGTGCTGGGACGTTGCCTGACCCGCCGATCTGACCGGGGCCACCAGAGCCGGTATTGAAGGGCAGAAAGCGAGTCGCGTCCCCGGCCAAGCGGGTCGTCAGAAATGCCAGCGTCGGATCGACCGCGAAGTGCACCAGGCTTCGTTTCGCGAAGAACAGCTCCTTCGGGTCTCGGTCCTCCCGGTACTGCCGCTTGGCGTCCTCGACGGTCTTGCCGGTCAGTCCATTCTTCAGCTCCACCGAGGCAACGGGCAGTCCGTTGAGGAAGAACGCCATGTCGAGGATGTCGGACGGGCGCGAGGCCGAGTAGTGGAACTGGCGCACGAAAGTGAGCTGGTTGGCGTCGTACTCGTCCAAGGCATCGCTAGCGAGAGTGTGCGCGGGACGGAAGTACGCGAGCTGGATCTTTACGTTCCGGTCGTTCACACCCCGCCGCAGGACATCCAGCAGCCCTCGCGAATCGATCTCCCTCGCCACCCGCTTCGCGAACCGGCCGATGGCCTGCTGCTCCTCCTCGCCATAGGCGGCCTGTAGCGCAAGCCACGCGTCGTTCTGTGAGGCCCCGAGGAACGTGGCCAACTCGGACGTGTCGATCCCAAGATCCCGGTCATAGGTGTTCGACAGCCCGCGCTGCCACCCGCTGCGCAGCAGCGCCGCCTCAACAGCGTTCTCGAAGGCCTTCTCGGTGTACACGCGGGCGTCGTTCATCTGAATCCCCCTCAGAGGTCGCGGTCGTGCGCGGGGCGGGCGGTGGTGGCGTCGAGCTGGCCGGTGACAGCGGCGGTGACGAGCGCTTGGCGGCGTTCGCCCAGGAGTGCAATCTGGCGCTTAACGGCGTCAGCTAGTCGGTCAATACGTTGGTTCTGATCGTGAATCTTCTTCAAGACCCGGCGCTGTTCCGCCAGGTCGGGAAGAGGAATGCGCAGCATCTGAAGGTCAGGTACATAAATGGTCTTGTGGGTGGAGCCCATGGCAAGGCGCCCGAGGAGGTCTTGACGCATGGCGCGCAGGCACCACAGGAGGTAGTACGGATCCAGGAGCGGACCACAAATCCAAGTAGCGAAGTCCTGGCTGGTCGCCATTTCTTCCCCCATGACAGCCGAGTAGCCCGCCGATGCGGTTCGACAGAGAACTACCGTCCCGGCGGGGCAGAGCTCCGCGGAGCTGTTTTCCAAGCCAAGCTTGCTGATCCTTTCGCGGGTTTCAGTAATCTCCTCACGCCGATCGTCGCGAACCTGACTCACTTCACCCGTAGTGATCCACGGAATAGTGCAGTCGACCCACCACTCAGGACGCGACCTGCTCGGAGTGTGACCGCTACCCATGCGTGCTACCAAGCCCAATCTCACTTCGCTCCAGTGGGCGGGCAGATTGTCTGCCCACGCAAGCGCGGACGTTCGCCGATCGGGATGATGATCCCCGGTGACTGCGGCGATCACCCCGGCGGTTCTCCGCTCAATCAACGTGGCAGAAAGCCGCTGCTGGGCTTCGACTAGCCGGTCAATCCGCCCAGTTTCAACGTCAAGGAAGTCAGCAATGCGGCGCTGCTCATCAAATCCCGGATACGCCCAGGAAGAGGAAAAGAACGCCCCAGAATCCAGGTTCTGAATACCGGTGGTCTGCTTGATTGCACTTTGCGTGAGGCCCTGCGCATAAGCAGTAGCCAGGGCGTAGGACAGAAATCGCGAATCCGTACGCTCGGCCGGAGTAACTCGAGCACAGAAATTAGAGCAAACGGCAGGCTCTGCTCCCGTGAACAGTACGGCCATCCCTACAGGCTGCTTTTCTCCACCCCCAGACTTCTCCAGAATCAGGTCGCCCTCGCGAAGCAAGTTCTTGCGCAACGATTTTGCATCGACGCTACGTAGGGGAGCACCGTCAAGCAAAGCCAGGCGTGCAGACCGATCAAAGTCCGCGGCCCGAATGCAGCGCACATCCGTACCGTCGCCCGCTGGATCGTCGCCCCACGTACCGTTCGTGGTCGAGCTCGTGAGATTCTTAATCCGGCCTCGCGTCCAGTGCGACGGAGACTTGCCGACCCACTCTGCAACAGAACTTGTCACTGTGTGATCTCCCCCAGCAATGCCTGGATCTCGAACTCCAGCCCCTTCAGTTCCGCGTCGATTTCCACGAGTGGCCTCGGTGGCGTGTAGACGTAGAAATGGCGTGTGAAGGGGATCTCATACCCCAGCTTGAACCGCTCCGTCTCTTTCGTCTTGGGGTTGCGGGTCTCCGCGATCCAGGCGTCCGGGACGTGGGGTAGCACCTCGCGGGCGAGGTATTCGTCGATGTCCTCGCCGAGCGGGACGTTCTCGTTGTCGCGCAGGTCGGGGTCGGGCTCGGGCTTGCCCTTAACAAGCTGGACCTCGCCTTCCGGATCGGTCACTCCCACGGCATCACGCAAAGCCTTCTGGAACGGCGCGGCGGAGGGCCACAGCACGCCTCCGGCCACCATCGCCTTCCGCAGGGCGTCCCATGCCTCGGCCTTGGTGGACCACTGCGACCCGAGCAGCGGCTTGAGCGCGTCCAGCAGCAGCTCGACCGCCGCCTCGCCCCCGACCGCCTTCTTCACGGCGGCCGACGCGCCGAGCTGAGCAAGGCTGTCATCGGTCAGCTCGAAGCGGAGCTTGAGCGGCCGGTCCACGGTGATGCGCTGGTAGCCGAAGTCTCGGTTGGCGAAGACCTTCACCCGCGCGTGATCCGGATGGCCTTCGTCGCCAGCGATGCTGAGCCCGTCGCGGTAGGTCGCGCAGATGTGCCCGATCTGGACCCGAGTCATCCTCTTGCGCTTCTCACCAAGGGACTTGCGCATCTTGGTCCACTGGTCGCGGGCGTCGAGCAAGATCACGCGGCCCTTGCGATCCGCGGGCTTGCGGTTGGTGACGATCCAGAAGTACGTGGAGATGCCGGTGTTGTAGAAGAGCTGGTCCGGGAGGGCGACGATCGCCTCCAGGTAGTCGTGCTCGATGATCCACCGGCGGATCTCTGACTCGCCAGACCCAGCGCCACCGGTGAACAACGGGGAGCCGTTGAAGACGATGGCAAGGCGGGTACCGCCGACCTCATCGCCTGCCGCGTCCTTCTTGAGCGGCTGCATCTTGCTCATCATGTGCTGCAGGAACAGCAGCGAACCGTCATTGATCCGGGGCAGGCCAGCGCCGAAGCGACCGTCGTATCCCCGCTCCTCGTGCTCCTGACGGACGACCTTCTCGACCTTCTTCCACTCCACTCCAAAGGGCGGGTTGGCGAGCATGTAGTTGAAGGTCTCGCCCTCGTGGCCATCCTGGCTAAAGGAGTTGCCGAAGCGGATGTTCTTGGCGGTATGGCCCTTGAGCAGCATGTCGGAGCGGCAGATGGCGTACGACTCGGCGTTGAGCTCCTGTCCGAACAGGTTGACGCGCACCCTCGGGTTCAGCTTGCGGATGTGCTCCTCGGCCGCCGATAGCATGCCTCCGGTGCCGCAGGCCGGGTCGAGGATTTTGACGACCTGGCCCTCTCCGTTCAGCCGGTCGTCGTCCGGGGCGAGCAGAAGCTCGACCATCAACTCGATGACCTCGCGCGGGGTGAAGTGCTCGCCAGCGGTCTCGTTGGAGGCGTCGGCGAACTTGCGGATCAGTTCCTCGAAGACGTAGCCCATGTCGTGGTTGTCCACAGCCTCGAAGCTCAGATCTAGACCTGCGAACCTCCGCACCACCTGGTAGAGCAGGTCAGCGTTGTCCAGCCGGTCGATCTGGAGGTGGAACTCATAGCGATTGATGATCTCGGTGGCCTCCAAGGAGAAGCCCCGGATGTAGTCCTTGAGGTTCTTCGCCACGTTGGCCGCGTCGCTGCTGATGGTGTCGAAGGTCTGCTCGGAGAGGTTGTAGAACTTGAGCTTGGACGCCGCCAGCAGCAGCCCGTCCTTGTTCTCCCCGGTGTATGAGGCGGCCCGATCCCATACCGCCTGCCTGGTCGGCTCCATGACGCAGTCCAGTCGGCGCAGCACGGTCAGCGGCAGGATGACCTTGCCGTACTCGGAGCGCTTGTAGTCTCCGCGCAGCAGGTCGGCCACCGACCAGATGAAGTCAGCCAGTTCTTGGTTCTTGCTCAAAGCGTCCTGCCCTCTTCCCGCCGCACTGCGTCGTGTCCGTCGGTCGTCGTGATCTGCTGCTTGGTGTCGCCAGAGTCTCGCGCGGGCTCTGGGTCGAGCGCGCCGCTGGTGAGGCCATCGCGGGCGAGTTGCGCGGCTCGGTCGCCTATCTTGGCGAGTTCGGCGAGTTCGCGCTGGAACATGCCCAACAAGCGAAAGGCGCTTCCGTAACGCTGTTGCGCCTCAATGTCCATACGCGGCAAGCGCGCTGAGCGAAGGTCCGCTCGGAACGTACCCGAGGACGAGGTACCACGGCGGGTGTTCGCCGGACTGGCTGCGAAGCCCCGCACATAGTCCGGGTCCAGCTGGTCGTTGGTGGAGGCGAGTTCCTCGCCGTCGAGGGTGACCAGGCCAGCGGCCAGGAGGTCGCTCACCGCTACTGGTACGCCCTCGTCCAAGTTGCTCGCGTCGGCCCGTGCCACCAAATCCGGTAGAAGGTTCCGCAGCTTACTCAGATGCAGGTCGAGTTCGGCCCGTAGCGCGACGTACTCTGCCGCGTAGTCAGGTTCTGGCTCGCGGACATAGCGGCCGGGTGTGAGGTCCACGTCATCGTCCAGCAGATCGATCAGCGGCACCTCGACCTCCTGGTGCGGCTTCGGTTGCCACGGTCCGTCTGGGCTGCTGGCGCTGAGGTCCACCATGCGTACCGTCATCGCGCTGTTTCCGGGGGCGGAAGGCCGGCTCAGCATCCACACGTGCAGCGGGAGGGCGTGGCTGGCCGCGAGGCCCGGCGGTAGAGCCACCACTGCGGTGACGCAGCCGCGACGCACCAGTTCCGCGCGAATGCGCCGACCGGATCGGCGGTGGGCGACCGACGCTGGCAAGACGACCACGGCCCTCCCCCCAGGGGCTGTGTGGTGGTAGCAGTGCTGGAGCCAGGCGAGTTCGCTCTCACCGCGCGAGGGCACGCCGGCTTCCCACCGCGGATCGACAAGCAGCTGCTCACGACCCCAGTCAGCCACGGCAGTTGGCGGCTCGCACGCGACCAGGTCCGCGCGGAGGTCTGGATAGGCGTCTGCCCGAAGCGAGTCGCCCGCCGCCAGTCGAGAGGGTGTCGCCCCTGAGGCGATCGACAGGTCCGTTCGCACCTGGGCCAGACGAACCGCGTCCGCCTGCATGTCCTGGCCCAGCCTGCTGCGCACCTTGTCGCCGCCCACTGCAACCAGGAGGGATCCGATACCGCAGGCCGGATCGAAGACGGCGCCGGTGGTCTCGCCCGCAAGCTCCCCCACAGCTCGGGCGAGTTGCAGCGTCGAGGCTCCGTCCAACGCGGCGCGGGCAGTGGAATCCAAGAGACGGGCGACAAGTCCATCCATCACCTCTGCAGGAGTCCGCTCCGCGAGCAGTCTTTCCATCGCCTCGCGCGCAGAGCGGTCCTTCAGCCCGGGGCCCTCCCCGAGGAGATACTCGCCAACGGCCGCCAGCGCTCCAACCATCTCGGCACCGAAGGCGGTGCGAAGCGCCTGCCACAACCGGACTTCGCTGTTGGCCTCCCGGCCTTCGCGCTGTCCGTCCAACCACCGCTGCACCTCAACGAGCGAGAACAACGGGCTGGCCGCCGTGCCGCCGACAGGCGCCGGGAAGTCCGGGCGACGCCTGCGCCAGTTGGAGACCGCGGCGCGCGTCACCCCGGCCAACCGTGCGATCTCCGCAGCGGTGGCCGTGGGGTCGGGGACGTCGTCTTCAAGCATGGCTTCACCGTACACCATGGCCAGCCTGCTTGAAGTTACATCCTGTTGACAGCGCCAACAGACTCTGGCTACTTTCATTATCGACGCACTGCTGCTGCCATTCGACCGGTCAGCGCGCAGGAGGCAGTGCAGCTCATGTCCGCTGAAGGCGAGAGACAAGGAGCACCACGTGGATGCCAAGCAGCAGAACACCGGAACCCGGAAGTCCACCCTGCACCGGCTCACCGTTCCCGATGGGCGGCCGGTAGACCTCCGGGCCCTCGTGCGCCCCCGCTACCTCAGCCGTCCGGGCTACCAGGTCCGCAACTTCTCCCGAGAGGGCGTCACTGGACTACTGGTGAACGGAGGGATCCCCCGGGACCGCGCTGACTGGTGCCCGGCCGTGGAACGGATCACCGGCCTGGAGGTCAACGAGCGCAACCACTCCGCCGCCGGCCTCGTCCTGATGCGGACCGAGCGCGGCCTGTACGCCCTGAGCTACGGCGTCGGCCAGCACATGCTCGACCCCTATTACCGGGACGACGAGTTCGGGCTGGAGTTCGCTACCCGATGCCTGGACGAGGACGGCATCATCAAGGTCCGCAATCAGATCATGGACGGCCGCGGGCGTGTTGATGAGTACTCCGTCGCCCGCGGCGAGCGCATCGACGGCTTCGGGCTCGACCGATTCGGCGCGGTCGTCCGCCGCATCTGCGGAACGGTCAGCGGCATTGCGTTGACTTCGCTGCCTTCCGGGACCTCCAAGCACGTCCGGGTCGAGTGCTCGGAGTCAACCATCAAGCTGCCGCTGGCCACCACTCCGGAGGAGTTCCTCAGCGACCTGCGCGCGATTGAAGAGGTGTGCGCCCGAGCCGACCCGCTGCCCGAGCTGCGCTTCGTGGACCGACTGCACACCCTGGACAACCGAAGCCGCAAGGCAGTGGACGCCCAGGCCGCCTTGGAGGCCATGCTGGCTGACGCCAGCCACCCCCGGCTGACGTTGGGAGTTCCCGAAGCCTGCCAAGAGGGCTTCGGCTCTGCACAGGCATTCCGCATCACCCTGGGTAGCCATAGCAACGATGTCTTCGACCTCGACCTCCCTGTCCTCCTCCAGTTCGTCTCGGACAAGGCCGAAGGTGATCGCATGAAGGCGCTTAGCCAGGTGCGCGTCGTCATGTTCAGCGACGACGACCTGAAGACGCCAGCCGGCGCGGCTACCAGCGGCAAGGAGTGGCTCATCGCGGACGTCCCCGTCGGAACGACGCGGTACTTTTATGGCCATGGAAAGTGGTACGAGGTGGGTGCCAGATTCCTTGAGACGCTCGAGGACGAGCTGCGGCAGTTGCTCGACAAGCCGTCGAGTGTCCAACTGCCGACGTGGCCGAAGGGCGCACCGAACAGCAAGCGGCAGGACTCTCACGACGAGGACTGGTACAACAGGCGAGCAGCCGATCAAGACGGCTACCTTCTCTTCGACAAGAAGAACGTCGTCACCGACAAGTTCAACGGCGGCGGGCTGGAGATCTGCGATGTCCTGGGCCCGGACAACCAGCTGATCTGTGTCAAGAAGGCCAGCAGCAGTGCTGGCACCGCGCCGCTGAACCACCTCTTCGCTCAGGCCGTGACCGCCGTCGAAACCCTGCGCAGTGACGAAGCCATCCGCAGGGACTTCCTCCGGCAGGTTGCGGACCGTACGCCCGACCACCGTCTCCTGAGCGACTTCGGCACTTTGAAGGTTGTCCTCGCCATCCTCCTCAAAGACGGGAAGGAGATCACCATCGACTCCCTCTTCGCCTTCGCTCAGGTCTCACTCCTTCAGTCAGCCCGACGGCTGCGGGCGATGAACGCAGAGGTCGAGGTCTTGGCGATCCGGCGCTGAGCGCGTCGGCCCTCGGGGCTGCATCGCGAACCCGTAGCTCGATTGTCGGAACAGCACAGTTCCAGCGCCGGCCTTCCCACGGCACCCAAGGGGGCGAAAGAGCTGCTGACGGAGCATCACGCACGGCTGTCCACCGGCTGTCCACCGGCCCGCATCGATCACTTGCCACAGTTTCGCGCCATGCCTCACAAACCGCAGGTCAGCGGCCCAGTCGCGGCTAGCCAGCAACACTGAGTGAACCTTGGGCCTGCGCATTGCGATGCGCAGACCGCACCTGCCCGATTAGCCCGAATTCCAAGGCCACCCAAAAGAAGAAACCCCAGGTCAGAGGCCTGACCCGGGGTTCACTATGGAGCCGCCTGCGGGATTCGAACCCGCGACCTACGCATTACGAGTTTGCCCAATCACTGTCCGCGACCGTCCACGTTCGTCCGCATGGCTGGTCAGCGGACTACGCGGGACGGTCGCGGATCGCCACGGACGCAGTGGACTGAGACCCGAACTGAGACCAGCGCCCGCCCAGCCCCGACAACCGCAGGAAAGAACGTGTGTCGCTACGGCAGTTGGCAGAACGCCACGGTCGCATCGTCGCCCGACTTGAAGCGTGGCCAACGGCGCCCATCTGGGTCAGTGGCCTCCGTCTTTCGAACCTCCGAGATCAGACCGTCTGCGCCAGCCTCCCGGAGCGTTGCGAACGCATCCGCCCACGAGGCCGTCTGGTACTCGGTCACGAGCCGTGAGACCCCATCAGACAGGACGGCCGCCGCCCGAATCCCAGCGATCGGTACCGCGCCGATCAGTGAATGGTGCGCCGCTTCACCGCTTGAAGCGGCCACCCAGTAGCCGTTCGTGGTGTTTCGGGTGAGCCGTTGGGCCTCAACCATTCGGCGGACGCTCTCAGTGTGCTCTGGCGTGCCCGTGGCGAAGCACTCCGTCTCCGCGCGGAGTTCCGGCACCACGGTGTCCACTCGCAGATCAGTGACTACCTGGTAGCCATTGGCCTGCTCGAAGACGATGGGTGAGTCCGCGAGAACGAGGTAGTCGAACCGGTCGACGCCGGCCCGCAGGATCGACACCGTTGCGGACGGCGTCCCGGGATCGCCGAGATCGCACCTGGGGTGGAGCGCCGCCACCTGTTCCAGTGCTTCCGCCAACCCGTCAGCCAGCGGCCGGCCGGGCTCTGCCAGTGCGGCCACCAGGTGGCCGCCGAGCTGGGAGACGTACCACGGGACGCCGTGCCGACAACCGGTGTCCAGCCCGGCCGTACTCAGACCGTCCAGGACGACGGCGAGCATGGGCGTGGCCGCCACCCAGTCCTCATTGGGGTTCATGCCACCGGGTGCGGTGGCGATGGAGACGCGCATCTTTCAGCCCTCGTGTCGGTAGATCGGGGTGATCCTGCTGCTCTCCAGAACTTCAAGGGTCTTCGGGTCGTAACGGCAGGAGATGAGCGTGGAGAAACGCTTCGTCCGAACCTCGCGGTACAGCTCGCCGAGGTGGTTCTCCAGGTAGTGCACTACGCCGTTCGCGCCGATCGCGTGGATGCCCGCGATGTAGAGGAAGGTGCCCTTGCCGTCGAGGCGGGGCAGCCGGGCGAGGTAACCGACATCCCCAACCGCGCCGTCCGCATCGAGCGGGGACCGGTGCTCGGTCTCGGTGCGCAGGTCCACCAAGTGCCAGGCCGTGTCCTTGCGGAACCGCAGGTTGTCGTCACCTTCGAGTACCTGAGCCACGATCGGGGAGAGCCGCGGCCCGCAGATGACAACCAGGTGTTCGCGGTTGAGGTTCACGATGCCGGACGGCGGGATGACCTCGCAATCGGAGTCGAGCTTCAGGCCCGTGAAGAGCTTGCGCAGGTGCTCGTAGTTGTTCAGGTCTTCCCTGGTCACGACCTGACTCGGGTTCTCGTCCAGGGACTTCCCCGCCTCGTACTTGCCGCCGACCGCCACGGTCATCGGTCCCAGGCCGAAGAACGCACGCTCCGGCGCGGGGCCGGCCGACGCGAGCTGACCGACGCGCCCACGGCTTACGCCGAGCAGAGCAGCGATCTCGGTCTGCGACATGCCCGACGCCGACGCCTCTTCGATGGCCTCCCGACGGACGCGGGACAGCTCGACCACCCGGTTCTGGTAGTCCGCCATCAGGGCAATCGCCGCCTTGGCCCGGTCGATCGGGACGGCCACATTGGCCACCCGCTCAAGCTCCTCGCGCATCGTGATCCCTTCACTGCCTAGGGGGGCAAAGCAAGGGTACCGCGAGGGGGGCTTGACGCCTAGGCGAATGCCCGAAGCGAAATGGCGGCGGCCTCGCGTTCACCCGTCTGAAGACCAAGGGCAGTCGCCGCACGACCCCCCTGCTTCCGCCGCTGATCCCGCTCCTTCGCGCGCAGCGCCAGCAGCAGGAGGAGTGGAGGACGGCGG
Organism: Kitasatospora sp. NPDC059803; assembly: GCF_042732255.1. Taxonomy (NCBI): domain Bacteria; kingdom Bacillati; phylum Actinomycetota; class Actinomycetes; order Kitasatosporales; family Streptomycetaceae; genus Kitasatospora; species Kitasatospora sp. NPDC059803. The sequence continues at coordinate 63,302 of NZ_JBHWIJ010000007.1, forward strand.
CCGGCGAGGAGTGGCAGGACTACGGCCTCGTGACCTGCCGTCCCGACGGACAGCCGGTCGACCCCCACGCCGACTGGGAGGAGTTCAAGGAGCTGCTGGCCGAAGCCGGGATCGAGGACCGGCGCCAGCACGACGGCAGCCGCCACTCGGCCGGGACGATCCTCAACGAGTTGGGCGTGGACCCGTTCACGATCATGGAGATCCTCGGCCACTCGCAGATCAGCATGACGCGCCGCTACGTCAAGACGACCACCCCGACGACCCGGGAAGCGGCACGGCGGATGGGCAACGCGCTCTGGCCTCAACCGGCCGGAAGTGAGACCACAACTGAGACCGCGAACACGAGGGCGGCCCGCGCGCGACGGCGGCGACGGATGCAGTAAAGGCAAAAGCCCCAGGTCACGGCGAGTGAGTCCTGGGGCTTCTACAGAGCCGCCTGCGGGATTCGAACCCGCGACCTACGCATTACGAGTGCGTTGCTCTGGCCAGCTGAGCTAAGGCGGCACCGTTGTCACGCGTGGTGGCAACGCGGGCCAGTCTACACAGGTTTCGCGGGTGATCCACACCCGGTTGGCGGGGGTGGGGGTCAGGCGGAGGAGACGGCGAGTTTGGCGGCGAAGCCGGCGAAGAGGACGGCGACGCCGCTGGTGAGGGTGGCGGAGAGGCGCCTGCGGCGGCGGAAGGTGGCGGCGAGGGTGGTGCCGGCGAAGATCAGCAGGGAGAGGTAGAGCACGCTGAAGGTCTGGAGGATGCCGCCGAGCAGGCCGAAGGAGAGGGCCGGCTGACCGTAGGCCGGGTCGACGAACTGGGTGAAGAAGGAGAGCAGGAAGAGGATCGCCTTCGGGTTCAGCAGGCTGATCACCAGGGCGCGGCGGAACGGGCGCTCGACGGGTTCGGCGGCCGGTTCGACGGTGGCGGCGGGGTTGTCGGGGTTGTCGGCGGTCCGGCGTTCGCGCCAGAGCTGGCGGGCGGCGCGGAGCATGCCGTAGCCGATCCAGAGCAGGTAGGCGGCGCCGCCGAGCTTGACCACGGCGAAGACGGCCGGGTTGGCCTTGAGGAGGGAGGCGGCGCCCAGCGAGGTGAGGCTGATCAGGGTGAGGTCGCCGACGAAGACGCCGGCGGCGGCCTGGTAGCCGGTCCGGATGCCCTTGCGGGCGGCGACGGACAGCACGTACAGGGAGTTGGGGCCGGGCAGTAGGACGATGACGAGGGCGCCGAGGACGTACGTCGCCAGGTCGTTGACTCCGAGCACGGTGCGCTCCGGGGAGGGGATGAGGGCGGGGGGCGCTCATCGTAACGTCGCACCGGCGGTCGGTTGAAGCGGAAACCATCCCGCCTACCGGGCGCAGCGCTTGCCCGGCTCCGGTGCCTCACCCGCCAGCAGGTAGCGGTTGACCACGCCGTCCACGCAGGCGTCGTGGTGCCCGTACGCGGTGTGGCCGTCCCCGTCGTAGGTGAGCAGGCGTCCGGACTCCAGTTGCCCGGCCAGCGCCTGGGCCCACGCGTACGGGGTGGCCGGGTCGCGGGTGGTGCCGACGACGACGATGGGGGCGGCGCCGGCGGCCCGGATGGTGTGCGCCGTGCCGGTGGCCCGGACCGGCCAGTAGGTGCAGGCCAGCGCCATCCACGCCATGTCGCGGCCGAAGTGCGGCGAGGCCTGTTCGAAGTCCGGCACGGCGCGCTGGACGTCCTCCGGCCCGGCGAACGGGGCGGGCAGGTCGAGGCAGTTCACCGCCGTGTTGGCGAACATCAGGTTGGGGTACGAGCCGTCCGCCTCGCGCCCGTAGTAGGAGTCGGAGAGCCTCAGCAGGCTGGTGCCGTCGCCGGCCTTGGCGTCGGTGAGCGCGGTGCGCAGCTTGGGCCAGAGGAAGTCGGCGTACATGGCCTGGATGACGCCGGTGGTCGCCTGGGCCGCGGTGAGTCGGCGGCCGTGGTCGGTGCTGGGCAGCGGGTGGGCCTGGACGGTGGCGAGCAGGGCGGTGAGCTGATCGCCGATCTGCTGTTCGGTGCGGCCGAGCGGGCAGTCCTCGTGCTTGGCGCAGTCCTTGGCGAAGGCGGCCCAGGCGGTCTCGAAGCCGCCGGCCTGGGTGCGGTTGCCGGTGACCGAGTCGAGCGACGGGTCCACCGCGCCGTCCAGCACCAGCCGCCCGACTCGGCCGGGGAAGAGCCCGGCGTAGGTGGCGCCGAGGAAGGTGCCGTAGGACTTGCCGACGTAGTTCAGCCGCTCGTCGCCGAGCAGGGCGCGCAGCACGTCCATGTCGCGGGCGGCCTCGACGGTGCCGAGGTGGCCGAGCGCCGCCCCGGCGCGCTGCCGGCAGCCCTCGGCGAACTCCTTGTCGGCGGCGATCAGCGCGTCGATTCCGTGCTGGTCGCCGGGGGTGAGGTCGACGGCGGTGTAGGCGTCCATCCGGTCGCCGCTCAGGCAGGTGACCGGGTTGCTGCGGCCGACTCCGCGCGGGTCGAGGCCGACCAGGTCGTACCGGGCGCGCACGCCGCTGTCGTACGTCCGGGCGGCGGCCTCCAGGTACTCGACCGCCGAGCCGCCGGGCCCGCCGGGGTTGAGCAGCAGCGAGCCGAGCCGGCCGCCCCCGGCCCCCTCCGCGGAACCCGAACCCGAACCCGAGCCCGCTGGGACGGCGGTGGCGCGGGCCGCCACCAGGGTGAGGTCGCCGTCGCCGGGGCGGTCGTAGTCCAGCGGCACCCGGAAGGCTGTGCACTCGAACCCGCCGTCGCACGACTGCCAGTCGAGCCGTTGCGCGTAGTACGGGGCCAGCCCGGCCGGGACGGCGGCGGGCAGCGGCTCCAGCGGCGTGACCCCGGGCGGGGCCGGGGTGGACGACCCGGCGCCCCCCGCCCCGGACGAACCCGCTGAGCCCGCTGAGCCGTCTGAACCCGACGAGCTCGACGAACCCGACGAACCCGCACCGCACCCGCCCGCCAGCAGCCCGACGGCGAGCGCCGCGGCCAGTACCCGCCCGGTGGCCCTCATCCGACCCCTCGCGATCATCCGAGCCCTCTCGATCGTCACCCAGGGTCGTCGCCCGGCGACCCGCCTCGCATTGCACCACAGCGCGCCGCCCCGCCCCCCCCCCGGGCCCCGGGCGGCGACGCCCCCGCCACACCCGGTGAGGTCGCCG
>NZ_JBHWIJ010000007.1:66448-67401 GCF_042732255.1 Kitasatospora sp. NPDC059803
GCGCGCCCCCCCCCGCCGCCCCGCCGCGCCCCCGCGCGCCCCGCCCCCCCCCCCACGCCCCGTCCACACCGGGTCAGGACGCCTTGGCCAGCGCGTCGGCCAGGTACTGCGCCGCCTGCCGGACGAGCCGCATCCGCTCCCGGTCGGGGGTGTAGTCCTGCACGTTGTCGGAGATCTTCACTTCGGCCTTGGCCGCCGGTCCGGCCCCGGCCTGGAGCGCGGCCTGGAGCTTGCGGGCCGTGTCCAGCCCGGCCGTGTCGGCCTTGGCGGCGGCCAGCAGGAGCTTCGCCGCGCTGCCGGCCGGGGCCTCGGCGCCGGCCTGGGTGAGCGCGGCGGCGTCGTAGCGGCCGGACACCGCGGCGGCGGCGCCGTACAGATCGGGGCGGGACAGCCCGGCGGCGGCCGCGCACGGAGCACCGCCCTCGACACCGAGGGTGCCCCAGGAGGCCGGGCCGGGCGCCAGGATGCGGAACGAGGCGGCGATGGCGGCGCGCAGCGTCTCGTCGTCGGCGACGGCGGCCGGCGCGGCGGCGACCAGGTCGCAGGGGTGCGCGGTGCCGTTCGGCGCCTCGGGGGCGACCAGGATGAAGGGGCGGGCGCGGCCGGTCTGCAGGGCCGCGGTGAGGCCCTCGAAGACGTCCGGGACCTCGGCGTCGGCGGTCTTGCGCGGGGTGGCCGCCTGCATCACGACGACCGGGAAGCGCGCGTTCGGCTCCTTGGCGTACTGCGGCGGCAGCCAGACCCGGACGGTGCGCGGCTGCCCGTCCGGGCCGGGCACGGCGGACTGCAGCAGTTCGCCGCCGCCCGGCTGGCCGACGCCGTCGAAGTGGGGGCCCGCCGGCCCCCGGGGGCCGGCGGGCCCGGCCCCCGCCCCCCCCCCCGGCCGCGGCCGCGGCCCCCCCCCCGCCCGGCCCCCCCCCCGGGCCGCCCCCCCCCCCCCCCCCCACGACCAC
>NZ_JBHWIJ010000007.1:67411-69565 GCF_042732255.1 Kitasatospora sp. NPDC059803
GGCGGGCTTCCTCGCGCCGTCGGCGGCGGGCCAGGAGCAGGCGATCCGCGCCGCGGGCGGCGCCCGCCCCGGGGGCCCCCGCGGCCGCGGCCGGCTCCGCCACGACGGGCGGCGCCGGCTGCTGCCGGACCGCCGGTCCCCCGCCCGGGCCCGCACCCGCCGCGCCGACCATCGACTCGGCCCGGTCCGATTCCTGGCCGCGGGGGGTCAGGCCGCCGAACGCCCCGAGCGCCGTGAGCAGCGTCAACGCGGTGACGCAGACCCCGCAGATCATCGCTCCGGCCGCCCGCACCAGCATCGGCCAGCGTTCACCGGCCAGTTCGTAGGTCGCGGCGGCGCGCAGGTCGCGCCAGCGCTGGAGCGCGCCGCGGGCCAGCCAGATCCCGCCCAACGCGGCCATCAGCAGGGGGATGACGAGGAGCGAACGAACCATGGGACGCACCGCCTCGGGAGGAGGGCCGGCGCCGGACGGGACCCGGTGCCGTACGGGGGCGACGGCCCCGGCACCGGGGCACAGTCGGCCCCCAGCGTGCACAACGGGCGGACGGTCGCACGCGGGTGTGCCCGGCGCGTATCGATCGTTCACTCGAAGGTGGGACAACGGGACGGCTCCGGGAGGCCTACGCCGGGCACCCGACCCGACGGTCCCACCCCGAACGGCCCAGCGGCCCAGCGGCCCAAGGGCCCGGCGGCCCGGCAACGCAGCTCAGCCCGCGCGCAGCGCCACCGTCATCGCCTCGACGGCGAGCAGCGGGTCCACGTTGCGGTCCAGCGCCTGCCGGCAGGCGAGCACCGCCTCGATCCGGCGCAGCGTGCCCTCCGGCGGGCCGTCCTGCGCGACCCGGTTCAGGGCCTGCCGCTGGTCCTCGTTGGCGAGGGTGCCGCTGGAGCCGAGCTGGAGCGCGAGCACGTCCCGGTAGAAGCCGAGCAGGTCGAGCAGCGCGACGCCGAGGGTCTCCCGGCGGGTGCGGGTGGCCCGGCTCTTCTGCCGCTTCTCCAGCTCCTTGACCGCCCCGGCCATGCCGCGCGGCGCCTTGCTGCCCTCGGCGGCGCCGTAGGCGGCCTTCAGGTCGTCGGTCTCCTTGGCGTCCTGGGTCTCGGCGAGCGCCTCGGCGTCCGCCTTGGCGGTGTCGACGAGACGCTGGGCGGCGGCCAGGCAGCCGCCGATGTCGCCGACCTCCAGCGGGATCCGCAGCACCTCGGCGCGGCGGGTGCGGGCCTGGTCGTCGACGGCGAGGCGGCGCGCGCGCTCGACGTCGCCCTGCCCGGCGAGTGCGGCCAGCCGGGCCGTCTCCGGGTCGACGCCGTCGCGGCGGACCAGCATGTCGGCGACGGCCTCGGCGGCGGGCGTGCGCAGGACGAGCAGGCGGCAGCGCGAGCGGATGGTCGGCAGCACGTCCTGGACGGAGGGGGCGCAGAGCAGCCAGACGGTGCGCGGGGAGGGCTCTTCCACGCCCTTGAGCAGCGCGTTCGCGGCGGCCTCGGTGAGCCGGTGGGCGGCGTCGACCAGGATCACCGACCAGCGGCCGCCGGTCGGGTAGCTGGAGGCGCGCAGCACGAGCTCGCGCATGTCGCCGACGCCGATGGACAGGCCGTCGGTCCGAACGTACTTGACGTCGGCGTGGCTGCCGGCCAGCACGGTGTGGCAGCCGTCGCAGAACCCGCAGCCGGGCGTACCGCCGAGCGCGAGGTCCGGGCTGGTGCACTGGAGGGCCGCGGCGAACGCGCGCGCGGCGGTGACCTGCCCGGCCCCGGGCGGGCCGGTGAACAGCCAGGCGTGCGTCATCAGGGAGGCGTTCCCGCCCGGCTGCGGGCCGGCTCCGCGGCCGGCCGCGATCGTCGCCCCGGCCGACCGGGCGGCGGCGGTCAGCTGCTCGACCACCCGCTCCTGGCCCACCAGGTCGTCCCAGACGGCCACTGCTGCTCCCAAGCTCAGTACGGCAGCGCTCCCGGCGCCTCTTCCCCGCCGTCGAGCATACGTGTCCGCTCCGACAGCCACGGCGCCCTCCGGAGTGCCCACCACCGAAAGGAGGCGCCCCACCGCCGAAGGCGACGGGGGGGGCCCCCCCGGGGACGCCCCCCGCCCAGCCCCCCCCGCCGGCCGACCCCGGTCGCAACGGCCCGGGACACCCCCCCCCCCCCCCGGCGGGGGGG
>NZ_JBHWIJ010000008.1:0-1995 GCF_042732255.1 Kitasatospora sp. NPDC059803
CACCGGTACTCCCATGCTGTAGGGCGCAGGAAGTCCGACCGCCGACCAGAGGGAGCAGCCAGTGACGTCGTCCCCGCCCGAGGAGGGCGCCGGCGCGGAGCGCACGGCCGCCGAGGCCGCCGCCCCGGACCACGAGCGGCCCGCCCGCCCGCTGGAGGTCGCCGTCTTCACCGGCCCCGAATCGGCCTTCTTCGCCACTTCCACCCTGATCCTCGGCGAGCGGACCGCGATCCTGGTCGACGCCCAGCTCACCCGCAGCGCCGGCCGCGAACTCGCCGAATGGGTCGCCGGCAAGGGCCGCCGACTGCTCGCCATCGTCGTCACCCACCACCACCCCGACCACTACTTCGGCGCCGAGGAGGTGCTGAAGCTCTTCCCCGACGCCCGGCTGCTGGCCGCGCCCGCCGTGGTCGACGGCATCCGGCGCACCGCCGCCGCCAAGGTCGCCCAGTGGAAGCCGGTCTACGGCGACGACATCCCGGACCACCCGCTGATCCCCGCCCCGCTGCTGCCGCAGCCCCTCATGCTCGACCGCCAGGTCATCCCCGTGCTGCTGCTCGGCCAGGGCGACTGCGGAGACTCGACGGTCGTCCACGTGCCGAGCATCCGGACGGTGATCGCCGGGGACTTCGCCTACAACGGCACCCACGTCTGGACCGCCGACACCACCCCGGCCCAGCGCACCACCTGGGGCCACAACCTCGGCCGGATCGCCGACCTCGGCGTGGACCGGGTCATCGCCGGCCACCGCGCCCCCGACCAGGGCGACGACGCCGCCCGGGTGCTCGCCTTCACCGGCGAGTACCTCCAGGACTTCGACCGGCTGCTGGCCGTGCACCCGGACGACCCGGAGGCACTGGTCACCGCGATGAACGAGCGGTACGGGGAGCTGACGCTGCCGGCCATCCTGGAACTGGGCGCCGCCGCCAACACCGCCCGGGCGGCACGAGGGGGCGAGATCGTCGAGGCGGAGATCGTCGAGGACGACATCATCGAGGCGGAGATCGTCGAGGACGAGATCACCGAGGAGCGCACGGAGCCCGGGAAGGGCGAAGCCGAGTAGGGCGGATACTGGCCGCATGACGCCCTACGACGTGATCGTCCCGGCCGGCGGGGCCGCCCGTCGCCTCGGCGGGGCCGACAAACCCGGGCTGACCGTGGGCGAGACCACCCTGCTCGACCGGGTGCTCGCCGCCTGCGCGGGCGCCCGCACCACCGTCGTGGTCGGCCCCGGCCGGCCGACCGCGCGCACCGGCGTCCGCTGGACCAGGGAGCAGCCGCCGGGCGGCGGGCCGGTCGCCGCCGTCGCCGCCGGACTCGACCTGGTCACCGCGCCAACCGTGCTGCTGCTCGCCGCCGACCTGCCGTTCCTGGACCGGCGGACCGTCGACCGGCTGGTCACCGCCCTCGCCGAGGCCGGCCCGGCCGTCGACGCCGCCGTCCTGGTCGACGCCGGCGGGCGCGACCAGCCGCTCGCCGCCGCCTACCGCACCGCCCCGCTGCGCACCGCGCTGGCCGCCCTCGGCGATCCGGCCGGCCTCCCGCTGCGCCGCCTCACCGGCGCTCTCGCCCGGCAGTTGGTGGCCGACACCGACAACGTCGCCTACGACTGCGACACCTGGGAGGACCTCGAACAGGCCCGGGAGCGCGACCGGTCGTAGGGGCTCCCTCGGGGTCCGTGTGCACGGCCCGCGCGGGCGTCCGTGCGGGAAACGACGCGCGCCGCACACGGGGCGAACACTCCGGGGAAACCGCCGATCAGGCAGCATGGGCGCATGGAGCGCACGCTGGAAGACTGGATCGCCGAGGTCAGGGCCGACCTGGGCATCGACCTGGACGTCGACGTCCGGGGACTGCTCGACCTCACCCGGGTGGTCGCGCACGGGGTGGCCCGCCCGGCCGCGCCGCTGACCGCCTTTCTGATCGGCTACGCGGCGGCCCAGCTTGGCGGCGGGCCGGGGGGCGTGGCGGTGGCCGGCCGGCGGGACGCCGCGC
>NZ_JBHWIJ010000008.1:2005-47680 GCF_042732255.1 Kitasatospora sp. NPDC059803
CCCCGCCCCCCCCCCCGCCCCCCCGGGCGCCGCGGGGCCCCCCGGGGGGGCCCCGCCCGCCGGCGCCGCGCCCCGCGTTTCTCTGCGCCCCGGGGGCCGCCCCCCGGGGGGCCGGGCCGGGGGCCGTGGCCGAGGCCGCCCGGCGGACCGCCGCGCTCGCCGAGCGCTGGAGCGCCGCCGCCGGGCCGGGCGAGGCGTGAGCGCCGTCGGGCAGACCACCGTGGCCGCCCCGTCGACCGGTCCCGGCGTGCTGAGCTGGGCGCAGGCCCGCGAGGCCGCCCGCCGGGCCGGGCTGAGCCCGCTGCCGGCGGTCGGGCTGCCGCTCGCCGAGGCGCTCGGCCGCACCCTCGCCGAGCCGCTCACCGCGCTGACCGACCTGCCCGCCTTCGACACCTCCGCGATGGACGGCTGGGCGGTCGCCGGGCCGGGCCCCTGGCGGGTCGCCGGGCGGGTGCTGGCCGGCCGGGCGGCGTCCGTGCCGTTGGCCGACGGCGCCGCCGTCGAGATCGCCACCGGCGCCCAACTGCCGCCGGGCGCCACCGCCGTCCTGCGCCGTGAGCACGGCCGCACGGACGGCACGTTGCTGCACGACTGCGGCCGCCACCCGCTGACCACCGGTCAGGACGTCCGCCCGCGTGGCCAGGAGTGCCGCCGCGGCGAGGCGTTGCTGCCCGGTGGCGTCCCGGTCGGCCCGGCCGTGCTCGGCCTGGCCGCCGCCTGCGGTCACGACCGGCTCGCCGTGCGCCGCCGCCCGGTGGTCGAACTGCTCGTCCTCGGCGATGAGTTGCTCGCCTCGGGCGTCCCCGGTCCGGGCCTGGTCCGGGACGCGCTCGGGCCGCTGCTGCCGCCCTGGCTGCGGGCGGCCGGTGCCGAGGTGGCCGAAGTGCGGGCCGTCCGGGACGACTTCGGGCTGCTCCGGGACGCGCTGCGGCACTCCACCGCCGACATCGTGGTCACCACCGGCGGAACGGCGGCCGGCCCGGTCGACTTCCTGCACCGGGCCCTCGCCGAGGCCGGCGCCCGGCTGCTGGTGGACGGCGTGGCCGTCCGCCCCGGACACCCGATGCTGCTGGCCGAACTCCCGTCGGCCGCATCCCCGTCGGCCGGCCCCGCCGGGGGCGGGCTTCCGGGCGGGCGGCACCTGGTGGGGCTGCCCGGCAACCCGCTGGCCGCCGTCGCCGGGACGGTCACCCTCGCCCTGCCGCTGCTGCACGCCCGCAGCGGGCGGTCCGCCGTCACCCCGGCCCTCGCACCCGCCGCCGTCGGCCTGCCCGGGCACCCGGTGGACACCCGGCTGCTGCCCGTCCGGCACACCGCCGACGGCGTCGTCCCACTCGCCTTCGACGGGCCCGCGATGCTGCGCGGTCTCGCCCGGGCCGAGGCGCTGGCCGTGGTACCGCCCGGCGGCGCGGCGGCCGGCGCACCCGTCGAACTGTTGGAGGCACCGTGAACGGGCCCACCGGGGCGTGCGCGTCCCACGACAGCGGGGAGGCGACCGCATGAGCAGGCTGCGGGGTGCGCCCGCCCCGGGGACCGAGCCGTGGTCGGACGCCGGGATCGTGCTGCCCGCCCGGCGGAGCGCGCCGGCCGTCCGGCAGGTCGGCTCCCGGCTGCTGGTGGCGCTCGCCGTCCTGGTCGCCACGACGCTGATCGTCTACGTCGACCGGGACGGCTACAACGACAACGCGGGCGGCGGGGTCAGTTTCCTGGACGCGGCGTACTACGCGACCGTGACGCTGTCCACCACCGGGTACGGCGACATCACCCCGTACAGCGACGGCGCCCGGCTCACCAACATCTTCGTGATCACCCCGTTGCGCGTGGTGTTCCTGATCATCCTGGTCGGGACCACGCTGGAGGTGCTCACCGAACGAACCCGCCAGCAGTGGCGGTTGAACCGCTGGAGGTCCACCGTGCGCGAGCACACCGTCGTCATCGGGTACGGCACCAAGGGCCGCAGCGCCGTCGACACCCTGCTCGGGCAGGGCGTGAAGAAGGACGAGATCGTCGTCGTCGACCCGCAGCGCAAGGTGATCGACCAGGCCGCCCGGCACGGGCTGGTCGGCGTGGTCGGCGACGCCACCCGCACCGACACGCTGCTGCGGGCCGAGGTGCCCACCGCCGCCCGGGTGGTGATCGCGCCGGAACGGGACGACACCGCCGTCCTGGTCACGCTGACGGCGCGCCAGCTGAACAAGGGCGCCACTGTGGTCGCGGCCGTCCGGGAGGATGAGAACGCCCCGCTGCTGCGGCAGAGCGGCGCCGACGTCGTCGTCACCAGCTCCAGTTCGGCCGGGCGGCTGCTCGGCCTGTCGATGCTCAGCCCGCACGCCGGCGCGGTGATGGAGGACCTGCTCACCTACGGCAACGGCCTGGACGTGGTCGAGCGCCCCGTCACCCGGGCCGAGGCCGGGCACAGCCCGCGCGCGTGCGAGGACCTGGTGGTCGCGGTGGTCCGCGGCCGGCGGGTGCTCAACTACAGCGAGCCCGAGGCCGCCGTGCTCCAGCTCACCGACCGGGTGATCGTGATCAAGTCGACCGGCTGACGCGGGCCTTGCCCCCTCCTCGCCGTGACGCGCAGTAGGTTCGGGGCATGTATGCGATGACGATTCCCGTACCCGGCGGTCCCGAGGCACTCGTGTGGGCGGAGGTGCCCGACCCGGTGCCCGGCGAGGGCGAGGTCCTGGTCGAGGTGGCGGCCACCGCCGTCAACCGCGCCGACCTGCTCCAGCGGCAGGGCCACTACAACCCGCCGCCCGGCGCCTCGCCCTACCCCGGGCTGGAGTGCGCCGGGCGGATCGCCGCCCTCGGCCCGGGTGTGTCCGGCTGGGCGGTCGGCGACGAGGTGTGCGCGCTGCTGTCCGGCGGCGGGTACGCGCAGCTCGTCGCGGTGCCGACCGGACAGCTGCTGCCGCTGCCCAAGGGCCTGGGCTTCGAGGAGGCCGCCGCGCTGCCCGAGGTCGCCTGCACGGTGTGGTCCAACGTGTTCCTCACCGCCCACCTGCGGCCCGGCGAGACGGTGCTGCTGCACGGCGGCGCGAGCGGCATCGGGACCATGGCGATCCAGCTGGCCAAGGCGGTCGGCGCGCGGGTCGCGGTGACCGCGGGCAGCGCCGGGAAGCTGGCCCGGTGCGTCGAACTCGGTGCCGACATCGCGATCGACTACCGCGAGCAGGACTTCGTCGAGGCGGTCAAGGAGGCCACCGGCGGGGCCGGGGTGGACGTGATCCTGGACATCATGGGCGCCAAGTACCTGCAGCGGAACGTGGACGCGCTGGCCGTCAACGGGCGGCTGGTGATCATCGGACTGCAGGGCGGCGTGAAGGGCGAGCTCGACCTCAACGCGCTGCTGCGCAAGCGCGCCGCGGTGATCGCCACCAATCTGCGCGGGCGCCCGCTGGCGGAGAAGGCGGCGATCGTGGCGGCGGTGCGCGAGCACGTGTGGCCGCTGGTGGAGTCCGGGGTGGTGAAGCCGGTGATCGACCGGGTGCTGCCGCTGACCGACGCCGGCGACGGGCACCGGGCGCTGGAGGCGGGGGAGCAGGTCGGCAAGGTCGTGCTGCGGGCCTGAGTCGGGTCCGCGGGGCTGCGGCCCGGGGCGGAACATCCGAAATGCCCTGATCGTCGGATTGTGTGAGGCTGGTTCGGAGCTGTCCCGCCGCCGACCCCGCCGCGCGCGGTCGGCCGTCGGAAGGACCTCCGACCGTGGCCGCACCAACGCACCTCCTCGGGCCGCTGCCCGCCGCGCCGCACCACCGTCGTACCCGCCGTACCGGCCCGGGCCGGGCCCAGCGACTGATCGCGGCGGCCGTGCTCGGGCTCACGCTCCCGCTGGCCGCCGCTTCGGCGGCCGCCGCCGTCGGGCCGGCGTCGTCGTCGCCGCCCCCGTTCACCGCCGAGCCCGCCGCCGTGGGCGGGCCGGAGCCCGAGGCCGTTCCGGCGGTCGGGCCGCCGCAGCACCCGCGCCCCGGTCGGGGCGACGCCCGGGTGTACCGACGCTGGGCGGTGTGGGTGCCCGAGCACGCCGACACCGCCCCGGACCGGGCTCCCGGGCAGGCTCCCGGGCAGGCCCCTGCGCAGGTTCCCGAGCAGAACCCCGACCAGGTTCCTGACCGGAGCACCGGGCAGGTCGGTGCGGGGGACCAGCCCGAGGCCGACCAGGGCGCCCCGGACACGGCGGACGCCGCCGCACCGAACGCCGCCGCCGCACCGAACGCCGCCGCCGCATCGGACGCCGCCGCCGCGACCGCCCAGGCCATCGCGGCCGCCGTCCCCGCCGTCCTGCCCGCCCGCTGGCGGGACGCCTCGACCGTCCAGTTCCCGCTGGGCGCGGGGCTGGGGTTGATCGGCTGCGGCCTGGGGTTGATCGGGTTGCGGCTGCGCCGGGGCTGAGTCGCGGGGCGGGTGCGGCGGGGGAGGTTCCGTGAGGGGTGTGTGCACGCCCCAGGGGGGCCGGGGCGGGCCGGGAGCTGAGTATCCGTACGGATTCCGGGGCGGCGCCCGGGGGCGTACCGTCGTCAGCGGTGGCTCAGGACGGCGGTTGTACGGGGGCTTCCGCCCGACCAACCCCAGTGAGAGAGAATGTTGTTCATGACGAATCCGATGAACGAGCGCTCGTTTCAGCAGCCATTCCAGGCCGCGGGCGGGCAGTCGCAGGACGGCCAGAAGGTGCTGATCGTCGGACCGGACGGGCTGCCCGTGGGCCAGGGGTTCGCCGGCTCGGCGGGGGACGAGGACGAGGGCGACCTGCCGCGTGAGCTCCCGGTGACCGAGATGGTCGAGCAGCCCGCGAAGGTCATGCGCATCGGCAGCATGATCAAGCAACTGCTGGAGGAGGTCCGGGCGGCGCCCCTCGACGAGGCCAGCCGGGCCCGGCTGAAGGACATCCACGCCAGCTCGATCAAGGAGCTGGAGCTCGGCCTGGCCCCCGAGCTGGTCGCCGAGCTGGAGCGGCTGTCGCTGCCCTTCAACGAGGACATCATTCCGACCGAGGCGGAGCTGCGGATCGCCCAGGCCCAGCTGGTCGGCTGGCTGGAGGGCCTGTTCCACGGGATCCAGACCGCGCTGTTCGCCCAGCAGATGGCGGCGCGGGCCCAGCTGGAGCAGATGCGGCGGGCGCTGCCGCCCGGTCTGAACGGCGGCGAGCTGGACGAGGACGAGCCGGGCCAGGGCCGCGGCATCCGTTCCGGCCCGTACCTGTAACGGGCCGCCGACACCGGACGTACCACGACGGTCCGCCCCGGGCCGGGGCGCCGTCCGGCGGCGCCGGCGGTCCGGGGGCAGGACCGGCCCTGGACCGATCACCGTCGGCGTCAGCCGATACCCTGACCCCTGTCGCAGGCCGGTCGTACCGCCGCGGCAGGGGTCCGCCAGGCCCGCGGGCCCGGCCCACCACGCACGGACGAGACCGAACGTCACGGTCGCGGCGCCACGGCCGCGCCGAGGGGGAGCAGAGGACCATGAGCGAGCACGGCAACGCGGCGGTCGGAGGCTCCTCCCTGGGCAACGGCCGCTATGTGCTGCAGCGGCTGCTGGGCGAGGGCGGCATGGCCTCGGTGCACCTCGCGTACGACAGCGTGCTGGACCGGCAGGTCGCGCTGAAGAGCATGCACAACGAGCTGGGCCGGGACGCCTCGTTCAAGGAGCGGTTCCGCCGCGAGGCGCAGGCGGTGGCCCGGCTGGAGCACCCGAACATCGTCACGGTGTACGACAGCGGCGAGGACGTCGCGCCGGACGGCTCCAGCACCCCGTACATCGTCATGCAGCTGGTGGACGGCAAGGGCCTGCGCGAGGCGATCAACGAGGCGGTCGCCCAGTACGGCGCGATGCCGACCGAGGAGGCCCTGCGGGTCATCGTCGGCGTGCTGAACGCGCTGGAGGCCTCGCACGACATGTCCCTGGTGCACCGCGACATCAAGCCCGGCAACGTCATGTTCGACCGCAAGGGCAACGTCAAGGTCATGGACTTCGGCATCGCCCGGGCGCTGGAACCGGGCGCCACGTCGATGACGCAGACCGGCATGGTGGTCGGCACCCCGCAGTACCTGTCGCCCGAGCAGGCGCTCGGCAAGCCGGTGGACGCCCGCTCCGACCTCTACTCGGTCGGTGTGATGCTCTTCGAGATGCTCACCGGGCAGCTGGTCTTCGACGGCGACTCGGCGTTCTCGATCGCCTACAAGCACGTCCAGGAGGAGCCGCCGGCGCCGTCCACCCTCAACCGGTCGGTCACCCCGGCGGTGGACGCCTTCGTCGCCCAGGCGCTGCGCAAGGACCCGGCGTACCGGTTCCAGAGCGCGGCGGCGATGCGGGACGAGGCGGAGCGGCTGATCGCGGCCGCGAAGGGCGGCGGCAGCGGGCACCCGTTGCAGGCCAGCACGCCGCTGGTGATCAACGAGGGGCCGCGCTCGGTGCACGCGGCGCCGCAGACCCCGCACCCCCAGTACCCGCAGCAGGCTCCGCCGCCGCAGCAGCCGCAGTACCGGACGCCGCCGCCGGCCTTCCAGCCGCCGCGTCCGCAGGGACCGCAGACCCCGCACCCCCAGTACCTCCAGCAGGCGCCGCCGCCGCCGCAGCAGCCGCAGCAGCCGCAGTACCGGACGCCGCCGCCGGCCTTCCAGCCGCCGCGTCCGCAGGGGCCGCACACGCCGCACCCCCAGTACCTCCAGCAGGCCCCGCCGCAGCGGGCGCACACCCCGCCGCCGCAGCCGATGCCGTCGTACCAGCAGCCGAAGGCGCCCAGCGGCGGCGGCTGCTCGACGGCCGTGGTCGTCATCGCGATCATCGTCGGCGTGCTCGTGCTGGCCGGCATCATCATCGCGATCGTGGTCAACAAGGCGCAGGACAACAAGACGAAGACCAAGACCGGGCACACCACCGGTGAGCGGCCCGCAGTGGTGCTGGTGGTTGACCTCCCGGTCGACCGGAATGGCCTGCTCTGACGCTTTCCGGCCGGTTCGGGCGTGCCACGGGCCCGCGCCGGAGGCGGTAGCGTTCGGGGATACGAAGCGACAGGGCACCGCGATCCGAGCGAACGCCCGGGGCGAGGAGCGATGGCACAGACGCAGCAGCCGGATGACGGAACGGGTGCCGGAGCTGACGGCCGGACCGGCGGGACGCCGAGGATGCCCGGACCCGGCAACGACGCCGCGACCAGCGCGTTTCCCCCGGTCGGGCCCGGCGGCCCGCAGACCCCCGGCCGCGGCATGGCCGCGCCGCTGGGCACGGTCGGCGACGGCCGCTACCGGCTGACCTACCGGCTCGGCCGCGGCGGCATGGCCGAGGTGTTCGCGGCCGAGGACGTACGGCTGGGCCGGACGGTCGCGGTCAAGCTGCTCCGCGGCGAGCTGGCCCAGGACGACATCGCCCGGCTGCGGTTCACCCGCGAGGCACACGCCGTCGCGGGGCTCAACCACCACTCGATCGTCGCGGTCTACGACACCGGCGAGGAGTACGCCGGGGACGAGTCCACGCCGTACATCGTGATGGAGCTGGTCGAGGGCCGGACCGTCCGCGAGCTGCTGGTGGACGAGGACGCGCCGCCGGTCGACCAGGCGCTCATCATCATCGCCGGGGTGCTGGAGGCGCTGGCCTACAGCCACCGCAACGGCATCGTCCACCGGGACATCAAGCCCGCCAACGTGATCATCACGACCGCGGGCGCCGTCAAGGTGATGGACTTCGGCATCGCCCGGGCGCTGACCGGCACGGCCAGCACCATGACCCAGACCGGCATGGTCATGGGCACCCCGCAGTACCTCTCGCCCGAGCAGGCCCTCGGCAAGCCCGTCGACCACCGCTCCGACCTGTACGCGGCCGGCTGCATGCTGTACGAACTGCTGGCGCTGCGCCCGCCGTTCACCGGCGACACCCCGCTCTCGGTGGTCTACCAGCACGTCCAGGACATGCCGGTGCCGCCCTCGCAGGCCAACGGCCGGGTGCCGGTCGGGCTGGACCAGCTGGTGCTGCGCTCGCTGGCCAAGAACCCGGACGACCGCTTCCAGGACGCCGACGAGTTCCGCGCGCACCTCCAGCACGCGCTGCGCGAGATGCACGGCGCGGGCGGCGCGGGCTGGGCCGGCGCGACGGCCGGGCTGGCCGCCGCGGGGCAGGGGAACACCGACGCCACCCAGGTGATCCGGCCCGACCAGACCGCGGCCACCGCGGCCTTCGGCGCGATCGGCCCCGGCGACCAGACCTCGGTGCTGCCCTACCAGGGGATGGGGGGCCCGGGCGGCCCGCACACCCCGTCGACGCCCTACCCGGGGGCCGGCGGCCCCTACGGTGGCGACGAAGACGGCGACTCCGGCCGTCGGCGCGGGCCGTGGGCCTGGGTGGCCGGCGCCGTGGCCGTGCTGCTCGCGGCCGGGGTCGGCATGGCGTTCGCGTTCAGCGGCAACGAACCCGGGAACTCGCACATCGTGCCGCCGACGCCGCTCCCGGCGGTCAGCACGACCGAGCCCAGCACGCCGCCCCAGAGCGGCTCGCAGAGCCCGCCCGCGTCCAACACCGGCAGCCGGCGCCCGACGCAGCCGACCGAGAACGGCAGCAACGGCGGCAGCTACAACAACGGCGGCAACAACAACGGCAACAACAACGGCGGCAACAACAACGGCAACAACAACATGTCGCCGTCGCCGGGTTCGGGCAAGCACTCGACGACCCCGTCGCCCAGCCAGACCCCCAGCCACACTCCGCCCCCCACCACGGCGCCCGGCACGCCCAGCACGGCGCCGACCACCCCGAGCACGGGAAGTGGCGGCAGCACGGGGGCGGCCACGCAGCCGCCGGCGACCAAGTCGAACCCGCCGGCCACCCAGCCGCCGGCGACCCAGCCGCCGGCGACGCCCTGATCGGGCCGGGCTGACACCGGTCAGTTGGCGAAGGCGTCCAGGACCTGTTCGTACTCCTGGCACCACCACGTCAACTGGCCGGCCGAGGCGGGGTAGAGCGGGTCGGCCCGGTGGTCGGCCCGCTGGTAGCGCCACTGGAGCATCCAGAAGTCGTTCAGCCGCTCCCACCAGACCCGGTGGACGGCGGCGGCCAGGTGTTCGGCGGTGGCGGCCCCGGTGGCCCGGTAGGACTGCGAGTAGTGGCGGACCCGCACCAGGTCGAGGGTGCCGGACGCCCGGTCGTTGAAGAGCAGCGTGGCGGCGCGGACGGCCTCCTCGGCGCGCGGCTGCGGGCCGAGCTTGTCCCAGTCCAGGACGGCCGCGACCGGGCCGCCGTCGGGGCCGTCGCCGTACAGCAGGTTGAGTCCGTGGAAGTCGCCGTGGGTCCAGCCGGTGGGCGGGGCGGTCTGCGGGGCGGGGCGGCGGTGGGCGTGTTCGGCGAGCAGTTCCAGCCGTTCGGTGAGCCGCCGTTCGACCAGCGCGTCCAGGTCGCCGTACGGGCGGTGGTCGCGGGCGTGGCGCCGCAGGTCGCGGGCGAGGTCGGCGCTGTCGAGGGGGTCGGCGGTGCGGTAGCCGGGGGGCTGTTCGAAGGGGGCGCACACGTCGTCGAGCGCGCCGTGCAGTCGGCCGAGCAGCGCGCCGAGCGCGTCGCACTGCGGCGGGGAGAGGTCGGTACCGTGCCGGTGTCGGCCATCCACCCAGGGGAACAGCGCGAACAGCCGGCCGCCGTAGCCGGCCACCGTGCCGGCTCGTTCGGCGCAGGTCAGCGGGGGTGCGACGGGCAGTCCGAGGGCCTGGAGCCCGGCCATCGCCCGGTGGTGGGCGACGATCTTCGGGCGGCTGGCGGTGGCGGCGTCGACGTAGCACTTCAGGAAGTACGCGCCGGTCTCGGTGGTGACCCGGTACCCGCGGTTCAGCAGGCCTTCGGCGACCGGTTCGGCGGTCAGCAGCCCCCCCACCCGGTAGCGGCCCAGGACCTCGGCGAGTGCGGCGCGCGGGACGGGCGGACTGAGGGTCCCTATCGGCGGCGCGGAGAGGTCGGGGCGGGCCGGGGAACAGGAGAGGGTCTGGCTGAAAGTCACAGCCAGAGGTTAGGGCCCCCGTGCGGGGGCCCTTGACAAGTCGTCGGTTCTGTGATCGCTGTTCTGATCAGTGCTGCTGGTCCGCCTGGTGCCGTGCCACGAAGGCCGCTGCCTGGGTGCGTCGCTCCATGCCCATCTTGGCGAGCAGACTGGAGACGTAGTTCTTCACCGTCTTCTCGGCCAGGTGCAACTCGTTGCCGATCTGACGGTTGGTCATCCCCTCGCCGATCAGATCGAGGATCCGGCGCTCCTGCTTGGTGAGTTGCGCCAGCCGCTCGTCCTCCTTCTCGCCGCCGTCGCGCAGCCGGGCCAGCACCCGGCTGGTGGCGACCTGGTCGAGCAGCGACTTGCCGGCCGCGACGTCCCGGACGGCGGTGATCAGATCGGTGCCGCGGATCGCCTTCAGGACGTAGCCGGACGCGCCCGCCATGATCGAGTCGAACAGCGCCTCGTCGTCCGAGAACGAGGTCAGCATCAGGCACTTGATCTCCGGCATCCGGGACCGGATCTCCCGGCAGACCTCGACCCCGTTGCCGTCCGGCAGCCGGACGTCGAGCACCGCGACATCGGGGTGGACCGCCGGGATCCGGGTGAGCGCCTCGGCGGCGGTGCCGGCCTCGCCGACCACCTCGATGTCGTCCTCGACCGAGAGCAGATCGTGCACGCCCCGCCGGACAACCTCGTGATCGTCGAGCAGGAACACCCTGATTTGTCCGTTATCAGTCACGTCCAAAGCCTCCCATATCACCGTACGGAAGACCTATCGTCCCTGGTGCCGCAGCCAGGTGGTCCGGCCGGGGCGGTCCAAAACCGATACCGAGAACCCCCTTACGTACGGGCCCGCGCCCGGATAACGTGCGCTGGTGTCCTGAAGGCGCCCGAATTGAGAGCTGCGTCACGCGGTCCGTCACCCCCACCCTTCCGACGGCGCGCTGCCCGCGGCACCCTCGGGGTTGTAAGCCCTGAACAAGTAGGACGTCCTAGCGCAAGCGCGCCAAGGGCGGACGCTGGGTAACGTTCTCGTGAGGGACGCCGTCGGAACAGGATCACCACCTGCCCCGCAGTAGGAGCGCACACCCACGCGCGCCCCGCGAGGCGGTGACCGGACCGGTCACCGGCGACCCCGGGCGGCCGGACAGACCGAGGAGTGAACGTGACCGTCAAAAGCACGGCGAGGGCCCGCAAGAAGGCGGCCCCCGGCGTCCCTGACACCCTCCGCGCCACGGGGAAGGACGCCCAGCCGGAGCTCGTACAGCTGCTCACCCCGGAAGGCGAGCGGGTCGAGCACCCGGACTACCCGCTCACCACCACCCCGGAGGAGCTGCGCGCCCTCTACCGCGACCTGGTGCTGGTCCGCCGGTTCGACGGCGAGGCCACCGCACTCCAGCGCCAGGGCGAGCTGGGCCTGTGGGCCTCGCTGCTCGGCCAGGAGGCCGCCCAGGTCGGCTCCGGCCGCGCCATGCGCACCGGCGACTACGCCTTCCCCACCTACCGCGAGCACGGTGTCGCCTGGTGCCGCGACGTCGACCCGCTCAACCTGCTCGGCATGTTCCGCGGCGTGAACCACGGCGGCTGGGACCCGAACGAGAAGAACTTCCACCTGTACACCATCGTGATCGGCGCGCAGGCCCTGCACGCCACCGGCTACGCGATGGGCATCAGCAAGGACGGCGCCGACGACGCGGTCATCGCCTACTTCGGCGACGGCGCCTCCAGCCAGGGCGACGTCAACGAGGCCTTCACCTTCGCCTCGGTCTACAACGCGCCCGTGGTGTTCTTCTGCCAGAACAACCAGTGGGCGATCTCCGAGCCCACCACCACCCAGACCAAGATCCCGCTGTACCGCCGCGCCTCCGGCTTCGGCTTCCCCGGCGTCCGGGTCGACGGCAACGACGTGCTGGCCTGCCTGGCCGTCACCCGCTGGGCGCTCGACCACGCCCGCAGCGGCAACGGCCCGGTGCTGATCGAGGCGTTCACCTACCGGATGGGCGCGCACACCACCTCCGACGACCCCACCCGCTACCGGCCCACCGAGGAGACCGAGGCCTGGAAGGCCAAGGACCCGATCGCCCGGCTCCGCGCCCTCCTGGAGAAGGAGGGCCTGGCCGACGAGGAGTTCTTCACCGCGATCGACGCCGAGAGCGAGCGGCTGGGGCTGCGGGTGCGCGAGGGCGTGCGCGGCATGCCCGACCCGGACCCGACCCTGATCTTCGACCACGTGTACAGCGAGCCGCACGCGCTGGTCGATGAGGAACGGGCCGAGTACGTCCAGTACGCGGCCTCCTTCGAGGCGGGGGAGAACCACTGATGGCCGGTCAGCTCAGCATTGCCAAGGCGCTCAACGGCGCGCTGCGCAAGTCGCTGGAGAGCGACCCGAAGACCGTCCTGATGGGCGAGGACATCGGCAAGCTCGGCGGCGTCTTCCGGATCACCGACGGCCTGCAGAAGGACTTCGGCGAGGGACGGGTGATCGACACCCCGCTCGCCGAGTCCGGCATCGTCGGCACCGCGATCGGCCTGGCGCTGCGCGGCTACCGCCCGGTGGTGGAGATCCAGTTCGACGGCTTCGTCTACCCGGCCTTCGACCAGATCGTCTCCCAGCTGGCCAAGATGCACGCCCGCGCGCTCGGGAACATCAAGCTCCCGGTCACCATCCGCATCCCCTTCGCGGGCGGCATCGGCGCGGTCGAGCACCACAGCGAGTCGCACGAGGCGTACTTCGCGCACACCGCGGGCCTGCGCGTGGTCAGCCCGTCCAACGCGCACGACGCGCACTGGATGCTGCGGCAGGCCATCGCCTCGGACGACCCGGTGGTCTTCCTGGAGCCCAAGCGCCGGTACTGGGACAAGGGCGAGGTCGGCGACGCCGCCGACCTCGGACTGCACGACGCCCGGATCGTGCGCTCCGGCACCGACGCCACGCTGCTCGCCTACGGCCCGATGGTCAAGGTCTGCCTGGAGGCCGCCGCGGCCGCCGAGGAGGACGGCCGCCGCCTGGAGGTCGTCGACCTGCGCTCGCTCTCCCCGGTGGACTTCACCACCCTGGAGGAGTCGGTCAAGCGCACCGGTCGGGCCGTCGTGGTGCACGAGGCGCCGGTCTTCCTGGGCATGGGCGCCGAACTGGCCGCCCGGCTCACCGAACGGTGCTTCTACCACCTGGAGGCGCCCGTTCTGCGGGTCGGCGGCTACCACGCGCCGTATCCGCCGTCCCGCGTCGAGGAGGCCTTCCTCCCCGACCTGGACCGCGTGCTCGACGCCGTCGACCGCGCACTCGCGTACTGATCCGGGGGAGCGAAGATGACCACCGAAGTTCGCTCGCTCCGCGAGTTCAAGATGCCCGATGTGGGCGAGGGCCTGACCGAGGCCGAAATCCTCAGCTGGTACGTCAAGCCCGGTGACACCGTCACCGACGGGCAGGTCGTGTGCGAGGTGGAGACCGCCAAGGCGGCGGTGGAGCTGCCGATCCCGTTCAACGGGGTCGTCGAGCAGCTCTTCTTCCCCGCGGGCGCGACGGTCGACGTCGGCACCGTGATCATCTCGGTCGCGGTCGCCGGGGAGGCCGGGGCCGCGGCTCCTGCCGCTCCTGCTGCTGCTGTTGCGTCCGTCGCCGCCGCCGCGCCGGCCGAACCGGCCGAACCCGAGCGGCGCGAGGTGCTGGTGGGCTACGGCCCGCGCACCGGCACCGCCCAGCGCCGGGCCCGGCGCACGACCACGACGACCGTCACCGCGACGCCGGCTCCGGCCGCACCCGTCGTGCCGGCTGCGTCCGTCGTGCCGGCCGCTCCGGCACCGGCCGCACCGGTCGCGACCGCCTCGTCCGTCCTGGCCGAACAGCCCGCCGGGGAGCGGCCGTTGGCCAAGCCGCCGGTGCGCAAGCTGGCCAAGGACCTCGGCATCGACCTGCGCGCGGTCGTCCCGACCGGCCGGGACGGTGTGATCACCCGCGAGGACGTGCACGCCCACGCGTCGGCCCTGGCCACCGCGCAGGCCGCCCCGGCGGCGGCGCCGGTCGAGGCCGGGCCGGTCGGTGCTGCGGTGCCGGTGCCGGTCACCGTGACGGGCGACGTCCGGGTGCCGATCAAGGGCGTCCGCAAGGCGACCGCGCAGGCGATGGTGGCCTCGGCCTTCACCGCCCCGCACGTCACCGAGTTCGTCCAGGTCGACGTGACCCGCACGATGAAGTTCGTCCGCCGGCTCAAGGAGAGCGGCGAGTTGGGCCGGGACGTCCGGATCAGCCCGCTGCTGCTGGTCGCCAAGGCGCTGCTCACCGCGGTCAAGCGGCACCCCGAGATCAACGCGCAGTGGGACGAGGCGGCCCAGGAGATCGTCATCAAGGGCCAGGTGAACCTCGGCATCGCCGCGGCCACCCCGCGCGGCCTGATCGTCCCCAACATCAAGGACGCCGGCGGCAAGACCCTCACGGGCCTCGCCGTCTCGCTGGGCGAGCTGATCGACACCGCCCGCCAGGGCAAGACCTCGCCGGGCGACATGCAGGGCGGGACCATCACCATCACCAACGTCGGCGTCTTCGGCGTCGACACCGGCACCCCGATCCTCAACCCCGGCGAGGCCGCGATCCTCGCCGTCGGCACGATCCGGGACATGCCGTGGGTGCACAAGGGCAAGGTCGTCCCGCGTCAGGTGACCACGCTGGCGCTCTCCTTCGACCACCGCCTGGTGGACGGGGAGCTGGGCTCCAAGGTGCTGGCCGACGTGGCCGCGCTGCTGGAGCGCCCGAAGCGCCTGATCACCTGGGGCTGACGGTCCGGGACGTCGCGAACGGGAAGCCACGAAGGGGCCTTCCCCCACACCCACCGGCGGGGGGACGCGCCCCCCCCCCCCCCCCCCGGGGGGGGGGGGCCCCCCCCCCACCGCTTCTGCCCGCCCGTCGGCCGGCGCTGGGAGCGAGGCCGGCGGACGGCGATCAGGACCAGCCGATGACGGACACGCACATGACGTGACTTCATCCCTACAGACGTGCATCCTCGCCGGGGGTTGCAGGTGGTTTCAAAGACTTTTCCGGGGCCCCGGCGCGGCGTTCGGGATACTTCCGGAATGACTGAAGAGCTGACGGTCCGACCGGAGACGGTGCCGGACAGGGGCGGGGAGCGCCGGTCACTGCGACGGGACGTGTCGGGGCCGGCGCTGCTGGCGGGGCTGGTCTGCATCGCGGTGTCGTTCTCGGGGCCGCTGGTGGTGGTGCTTGCGGCGGCGGCCGCCGGACGGCTGGACGCGGCGCACACGGCGTCCTGGATCTGGGCGATGGCCATCGGCAGCGGGCTGAGCGGCTTCGCGCTGAGCTGGTGGACCAGGACCCCGGTGATCACCGCCTGGTCCACCCCGGGCGCCGCGCTGCTGGTGACCAGCCTGGGCGCGTACCCGTACCGGGAGGCGGTGGGGGCGTTCCTGGTGAGCGCGGTGGTGGTGACGCTCTTCGGGGTGACCGGCTGGTTCGGCCGGCTGATCGCGGCGGTGCCGACCGGGATCGTCAACGCGATGCTGGCGGGCATCCTGTTCTCCTTCGGCGCCGGGATCTTCGGCGCCGTGCACGGCGCGCCGGTGCTGGTGGTCGGCAGCCTCGCGGCCTTCCTGCTGGCCAAGCGGCTGGCCCCGCGGTACGCCGTCCCGGTGGCGCTGCTGGTGGGCGGGGTGCTGGCGGCGCTGACCGTCGGACTCCCGCTGCACCTGGGCGCGGGCGGGCCGACCCGGCCGGTGTTCACCGTGCCGGGGTTCTCCTGGGCGGCCACGGTGGGGCTGGCGCTGCCGCTCACGATCGTGGTGCTGGCCTCGCAGAACGCACCGGGCCTGGGGGTGATGCGGGCCTTCGGCTACCGGCCGGACGACCGGCTGCTGATCGGGTCGACCGGTGTGGTGTCGCTGCTGCTGGCACCGTTCGGCTCGCCGGGGGTGAACCTGGCGGCGATCACGGCGGCGATCTGCTCCGGCCCGGAGAGCCACCCCGACCCGCGCCGCCGCTACGTCGCGGGGATGTCCTCGGGCGTGCTGTACGTGCTGGTGGGCAGCTTCGGCGGGGTGCTGGTGAGCCTGTTCACCGGCCTGCCGAAGGAACTGATCGCGGTGATCGCCGGGGTCGCCCTGCTGGCCTCGCTGCAGGGCAGCCTGGCGGCGGCGGTGGCGGACGAGCGGGGGCGGGACGCGGCGGTGGTGACCTTCCTGGCCAGCGCCTCGGGGATGAGCCTGTTCGGGATCGGCTCGGCCTTCTGGGGCCTGCTGTTCGGGCTCGGCACCCACCTGGTGCTGAACCTCCGCAGGCGCTGACGAGGGGCCTGTCATCGGCCATATTCCAGTCATTGGGATGACTGGTTAGGTGAGGGTCATTCGGCCAGGTCGGTGACATTTTCGGCGCGCGGTAGGGGTGACACACCCGTCCGGGTACGTCTTCGCTCCACCACCCGGGCTACGCCGGGTGACCGGAACCCCGAGGACGCACCCGTATGCCACCTGGCAACCCTGGCCGTCTCGTTCGGAGTCTGGCCGCGCTCGTGCTGGTGTCCACCGCCGTACTCCCCGCCGCCCTGGAACTGGTCGGCCCCTCGCCGTTCGGCGTGATCGGGCCGGGCGCCCCCGCCGACCGGGCGGTCCCGCCGCACAGCGCACAGCGCGCCGACCGCCGGACCGTCACGGCCGCCCCCACCGTCGACATACGCCGCACCGGGGACCCGGCCAACCGGATCACCCTGGTCCTGCTCGGCGACGGCTACACGGCCACCGAACAGGACCTGTTCCGACAGCAGGTCGACCGGGCCTGGCACGCGCTGATGGCCATCGAGCCGTTCCGCACCTACCAGGGGTTCTTCAACATACGGCGGGTCGAAGTGGTCTCCCCGGTCTCCGGGATAGCCGAGACCGAGAGCCGCGGCCGCAACCCCGCCACCCCGCTCGGCATGCACTTCTGGTGCGACGGAACCGCCCGGCTGCTCTGCGCCGACGAATCCGCCACCGCCCGGTACGCGGGCGACAGCTCCGGGCCGCAGTACCTGATAGCCCTGGCCAACTCCACCGAGTACGGCGGCGCCGGCGGCACCGGGGTGACCACCCTGGCCGGCGGCAGCCCGGACGCCGGGCGGATCATCCAGCACGAGATCGGACACACCGTGGGGGACCTCGGCGACGAGTACGACAGCGCCCCGGACGACGCCGAGTACCCGAACCTCGCCACCCTCGACGCCGACGACATGCGCAAGAAGCAGACCAAGTGGTGGCGCTGGCTGGGCGCGCAGTCCCCGGACGGCGCCGGGACGGTCGGCGCCTACCGCAGCGCCAACGGCCTCTACCGGCCCACCCCCGACTCGGTGATGCGCACCCTGGGCAGCGCCTACAACCTGCCGTCGCGCGAAGCGATCATGGAGGAGCTGTACCGCAGGATCCGGCCCACCGACGCCCCGTCGCCGCCGCCCGGCGAGGTGAGCGGGCACCCCCGGCTGAACGTCCGGCCGGTGCCGCTGACCGGCCCGCGACAGCTGAAGGTCGAGTGGAAGGTGGACGGCGTCGCGGTGACGCCGCAGGCCGCCGACGGCACCTGGCTCGACACCGACCAGCTGAACCTGGCCCCGGGCCGGACGGCCACCGTCACGGCGACCGTCCGGGACACCACCGACTGGGTGCGGGACGAGGCCTTCCGGGACCGCTACATGACCCGGTCGGTGTCCTGGACGGTGACCGGCTGATGCCCGGTCCGCGGAATCCGTGGAATCCGCGGTCCGTGGACGATCGACCGCACCCCGCACTGGGCGTCCCATCATGGGATGACTAGTCTGGTCGCACTATGACCGTGGAGCCCGCCCGCTCAGCCGCACCCCTGTCCGTCCCCGCTCCCCGAACCGCCGACTCGCCGCCGTCGGCCGCCCCCGCGCCGTCCCCGCCCGGCGGGCGCGCGGCCTGGCTCGCCTGGTCCATCGGCGTCAGCGTCTACATCCTCGCGGTGATCCACCGCACCAGCCTCGGCGTGGCCGGACTGGACGCCGCCGACCGCTTCGGCATCGGCGCCTCCGCGCTCTCCACCTTCTCGATCCTCCAGGTGCTGGTCTACGCGGCCATGCAGATACCGGTCGGCCTGCTCGTCGACCGGATCGGGCCGCGCCGGGTGCTGCTGATCGGCGTCGTCCTGCTGAGCTTCGGCCAACTGGCCTTCGCGTTCAGCTCCTCCTTCGCCCCCGCGCTGGCCTCCCGGGCGGTGCTCGGCTGCGGCGACGCGATGACCTTCATCAGCGTGCTGCGGCTCGCCGCCCGGTGGTTCCCCGCCGCCCGGAACCCGTTCGTGGCCCAGCTGACCGGCCTCGCCGGAATGGGCGGCAACCTGATCACCACCGTGGTGCTCGCACAGGCCCTGCACCGCGAGGGCTGGACACCCACCTTCACCGCGATCGCCCTGCTCGGCGTCGCGGTCTTCGCGCTGGTCGCGCTCTTCCTCAAGGAGGCCCCGGCCGCCGCCGCCGTACGGCCGGTCGAACACCCGCCCGCGCCGCGGCCGAACGTCGGCCAGCAGGTCCGCGCGTGCTGGCGCGAACCGGGCACCCGGCTCGGGCTCTGGGTGCACTTCACCACCCAGTTCCCCGGCAACGCCTTCGGCCTGCTCTGGGGCCTGCCCTACCTGGTGGAGGCGCAAGGCCTCTCCCGGGCCGCGGCCGGCGGAATGCTGACCCTGCTGGTGCTCAGCAACATGGCCTTCGGCTTCCTGTTCGGCCGGGTGCTCTCCGTCTCGGCGCGAGCCCGGATGCCGATCGTCCTCACCGTCATCACGGCCACCGCCCTCGGCTGGGCGCTCGTCCTGGCCTGGCCCGGCGGACACCCGCCGATCTGGCTGCTGTCCGCCATCATCGTGGTGATGGGCAGCAACGGCCCCGCCTCACTGGTCGGCCTCGACTACGCCCGCGCCCGCAACCCGGTGGAGCGCCTCGGCACCGCCTCCGGGATCGTCAACATGGGCGGCTTCATCGGCACGATGATCACCCTCTTCGGCATCGGCGTCCTCCTCGACGGCCTCTCCCCGGCCGGCACCGACTCCTACTCGGCCGACGCCTTCCGCTGGGCGTTCTGCTGGCAGTACGTCCCGCTGGCGGTCGGCACGGCGATGATCCTGCGCCTGCGCCGCAAGGTCGCGGCGGGGGCGTAGGGTCTCTGACCTGCGGAGGGCGTTGAAACTATCACTTTGGGTGATGGTTTCCCGCCGCTACAGCCCGATGCCCCGGAGCACCTCGGTGATCTCCGTCGGCCGTCCGTAGAGCTGGACCCGGTCGATCACACAGAGCACCGTGCCCTCCGGCGGCATCATCGGTGTGCGAGCCGGATGCGCCCCCGGTCGCGCCGGCTGCTCGGCGGCTTCGCGCCGCATGCGGATCAGGTCCACCAGCTTCAGTTTGGGGCAGCCGGGGACGATCCGGCTGGCCCGGATGCCGACTCGCTCTTCGCCCGGGCAGGCGAAGTAGGCGCCGAACGGCGGCCCGCTGTCCTCTTCCCGGTTTGGCAGGTGGAGGACCATCTCGCCGTGCTGGCAGTGGACCGTCCCGTCCGAGTGGACGGTCAGGCCGGGCCAGTCCTCGTGGTCGATCTCGGCGACGATCCGTACCTGTTGTCCGATCGCCTCGGTCAGGGTCCCCGCCATCCGCCGCTGCTGGGTGGGGATGTCGGTGTCCCCGCGGCGGACGGAGGGGAGAAGTTCCTCAGTGACCCACGCGCGGAACGGCCGGGCGGACTTCTTGTCCGACCTCATGAGAAGGGTGTACAGCCCTGCCTCACTCACCACGCCGAGCAATGGATTTCCTCGTTGATAGGCTTTCTGAGCTGGGGAAATGGCCAAACCATCAGCTCGGCTGATGGTTACCGAACGCAAGTCGACGGTGCGGTGCTGGTGGGTTTCCAGCCCTTTGACGGCGAAGGCCGGGTTTCCTCGGCCCAGGATTCGGCACACGTCCGCCGTGACGAACCACGGTTGTCCGTCGATCATCACGACTCTGATCGGTTGTCCCGTGACCGGGAAGCTCGATCGAACCAGAGTCATCTGCTGCTGTTCGTCGTCCATGGGGACGCCCCTCCTTCTTCCGGGTGGTGGTGGGAGTGCCCGGAACAACGAGGTCGAACGGGTGAGGTGTTGGTGCTGGATTGACGGATGGATGCACGAGTGGTGCCGACCCGGCGCGCACTCGTGCGTGTACGCCGGGTGGCGTGCGCTGTGGGGCGGTTGGGGTCAGATGGTGACCGCGAAGGCGGACAGGACCCGGTCGGCGAGTTCCTCCGTTTGCGCCGGAAGGTTGCGGCGGCGGGGGCGCAGGGTTTCTGACCTGCGAAAACGTCGTAACCATCGCTTTTGGCGATGGTCTTGAGAACTTGCCCCCGGTATGCCTGAGTTCAACTCAGGCATACCGGGGGCATACGGCATCGGTAGTTCAGCGCCGGTACTCGCGCAGTAGTTCGGCGAGCTGTGGCGGTGTCCCGTAGATGCGGCCAATGTGGCCGTCGTTCACTTCTGCGTACATGAGCCCGCGATCGGGCTCGGGTTCACGGTCCGGCCTGGGTAGTGCTTCGCGCCGCATGCGGATCAGGTCCACCAGCTTCAGTTTGGGGCAGCCGGGGACGATCCGGCTGGCCCGGATTCCGACTCGTTCTTCGCCGGTGCAGGCGAAGTAGGCGCCGAACGGTGGTCCGCTGTCCTCTTCGCGGTTCGGTAGGTGGAGGACCATCTCGCCGTGGCGGCAGTGGACCGTCCCGTCCGAGTGGACGGTCAGGCCGGGCCAGTCCTCGTGGTCGATCTCGGCGACGATCTGTACCTGTTGTCCGATCGCCTCGGTCAGGGTCTCCGCCATCCGTCGTTGCTGGGTGGGGATGTCGGTGTCCCCACGACGGACGGAGGGAAGGAGGTCGCGGGTGACCCATTCCTGGAACGGTCGGGCGTTGGGCTTCGTGGAGCGCATGATCAGCGCGTACAGGCCGCTCTCATTGACCACTCCGAGGACCGGATTCCCGCGCGTGTAGGGTTTTTGACCTGCGAAAACGTGATTACTCTCAGAATTTCTGAGAGTAATCGAGCGCAGGTTGACGGTACGTGCGTCCGCCGGATTCACGATCTTGAGGGCCTCGCTCGGATTGCCTCGGCCCAGGATTCGGCACACGTCCGCCGTGACGAACCACGGTTGTCCGTCGATCATCACGACTCTGATCGGTTGCCCCGTGACCGGGAAGCTCGACCGGACCAGGACCATCTGCTGCTGTTCGTCGTCCATGGGGACGCCCCTCCTTCTTCCGGGTGGTGGTGGGGGCGCCCGGAACAACGAGGTCGAACGGGTGAGGTGTTGGTGCTGGATTGACGGATGGATGCACGAGTGGTGCCGACCCGGCGCGCACTCGTGCGTGTACGCCGGGTGGCGTGCGCTGTGGGGTGGCTGGGGTCAGATGGTGACCGCGAAGGCGGACAGGACGCGGTCGGCGAGTTCCTTGTCGCCGTCGATGGTGACCGGGCCGGGGCGGCCGCGGCCGCAGGCGAGCCGGAGGTAGGTCTCCCAGTCCATGGTGAGCTGGACGTCGGGGGCCAGGCTGATCGACTCGTCGACGGTGCCGCGGCCGGTCGAGTCGACCCGGATGGTGCGCAGGAACTCCACGCGGCCGGTGACGTCCAGGACCATGGCCGTTCCGGCCGGGGCGCCGGCCTGGTGGGCGACGGCCTTGGGCAGCAGTCCCAGCAGGACGTCCCGGGCGATCAGGGCGGCCGGGGAGTCGAGGTTGCCGGGGGTGCCCAGGGCGCGGCGCAGGTCCTGCTCGTGCACCCAGACGTCGAAGGCCCGCAGGCGCAGCAGCTCGTGGTACGGCACGTCGCGGCTGTTCGGGCCGCCCGGCCAGCGCACCGGCTCCAGGGGCATCTGCTTGGCGTTCCGCAGTGCCCGGGAGCGGCGGATGATCGTGTACTCCAGCTCGCTGGTCATCTCCAGCGCGGTGTGGCAGCGGCGCTTGTCGACCGGCAGTTCGATGTAGCGGGCGAAGTCGGTGGTGACGTGGCGAAGGTCACGTGGCAGGGAGTGGATCGGGCGGGGGTCGCCGAGGAGTTCGGACTCGACCGCGATGATGTGCGAGACGACGTCCCGGACCGACCAGCCGGGGCATTCGGTGGCCCGGTTCCAGGAGCCCTCGGGGAGGGGGGCGACCAGCTCCGATATGGACTCGATGCTCTGGGCCCACGCCTCCGTGTAAGCCTGCACGGTCTGGTTGTCCGTCACGGGAATCTCCGGCCCTCCGTCAGCTTCCTTGCCCTCTGCGCCCGGCCTCCCCGGTCGGCCGGGATGGTCCGGCTTCCGGGCGCACAAGCTAACCGCACGTTACGCTGCCGGGAGACAGCTGGGCAGCGCTTTCGGGTGACGATCGTAGGTCTCTTGCCGTGGACGGTGGTACTGTGCGCGCTTCATTGATCCAACTCGGGGTCTCCGACGCCGAGCCGCCCGCCGAACGGCGGGCCCGGGCCGCCGCGCTGGTCCGGGCGCAGCAGGGTGCGGACCTGGTGGTCCTGCCGGAGCTGTGGCCGCTCGGCGGCTTCGCCTACGACCTGTGGTCGGACGGCGCCGAGACGCTGGACGGGCCCACGTCGGACGCGATGGCGGCGGCCGCGCGGGCGGCCGGGGTCTGGCTGCACGCCGGTTCGATCGTCGAGCGCGATCCGGACGGGCCGATCTACAACACCTCGCTGCTGTTCGCCCCGGACGGCGAGCTGGTGCACACCTACCGCAAGATCCACCGCTTCGGTTTCGACAGCGGCGAGGCGGTGGTGATGGGCGCCGGGCAGGAGATCGTCACCGCGGCCACCGACTTCGCCACCCTGGGCCTGGCCACCTGCTACGACCTGCGCTTCCCGGAGCTGTTCCGGGCGCTGTTGGACGCCGGCGCGCAGCTGCTGGTGGTTCCGGCGGCCTGGCCGGCCCGGCGGCGCGAGCACTGGACGCTGCTGGCGCGGGCGCGCGCGGTGGAGGAGCAGGCGTTCGTGCTGGCCTGCAACACCGCCGGGACGCACGCCGGGGTCGAGCAGGCCGGGCACAGCATCGTGGTGGACCCGTGGGGCCGGGTGCTGGCCGAGGCCGGTACGGAGGAGCAGGTGCTGACCGTCGAGTTCGATCCGGCCGAGGTGGGCAAGGCTCGCGAGGAGTTCCCGGTGCTGCGGGACCGCCTGCTGGGGATCCCGGCGCCGGTCCAGCGCTGACCCGGGCCCGGCCCCGCTCGGCCCCGCCCGGCATGGCCCGGGCGGGGGGAGTCCGGGGGTGTCGGAGGCCTCCGGGGGGTTGGTTTGTACCTTCTCGGGGCGGGTTTGAGAAGATGAGCACTCGTCGTGTTCCCCGCCGCTCGTTGGCCGGTCCGCCGAGGGGCGGCCTGATCAGCCCGCCCCAGGAGGTTGCGCGCATGCCCGGCAACGGCGCAGGCGACACCCGTCCCGTCATCCAGCGCAACAGCCTGCGCGAGCAGATCGCCGGTGCGCTGCGCGAGGAGATGATGGCCGGCCGGCTGGCGGCCGGCCGCAACTTCACCGTCAAGGAGATCGCCGAGCTGTACGGAGTCTCGGCGACCCCGGCCCGCGAGGCGCTGGTCGACCTCGGTGCGCAGGGCCTGCTGCGGGCCGAGCACCACCGCGGGTTCACCGTGCCCGAGCTGGGCTGGGACGACTTCCTGGAGATCTTCGAGTCCCGGGTGCTGGTCACCGACAGCTACTACCGCCAGTTCTCCGCCCGCCGGGCGCTGCCGGACCTCGCCAGGCTGCCCTCGCTGCGCCGCCGCGCCGACGCGGCGGTCCGGGCCGCCCGGGCCGGGAACCTGGACGTGATGGTGGGCTGCGACCGCAGGTTCTGGCAGGAGGTCGCCGCGCTGATCGGCAACCGCCGGATCGGCGACTACCTGGACTGGCTGCGGGTGCAGTCGTGGATGTTCGCCGCGCCCTACCTGCGGGAGCTGCCCGTCCTGGCCGAGATCTGCTGGGACCGCCACCTCGACCTGGTCGACGCCATCGGCGCGCGGGACCTGGTCGGCGCGCACCGGATCATCTGCGAGTACAACCTGTACACCGCCCGGCTGCTGGCCGGGCTGGCCGGGCGGCCGCTGGAGTCGGTGACGGTGCTGGGGCTGCTCACCGAACCCCTCGACGGCGAACCCCTCGACGGCGAACCCCTGGACGGCGAACCCCTGGACGGCGAGCCTCTGGACAGCGAACTCCTGAATAGCGAACCCCTGGACGGCGAGCCCGATGGCGGCGGGCCCGGCGGCGGGCTCCTGGGCGGCGAGCCCGTGCCGCCGGCCCCGTCCGCCGAAGTCCCGTCGGTGGCGGCGGAACCGGTTCCCGGCCAGGCGTTCGACCAGGTCGGGAGGGGCCGACGCCGGCCGGGCGAGGAGGTCGGCCGGGAGCTCGGCCGCGAACTCGGGCTGGGCCTCGGCCTGGTGCCGCAGCCGCGCTCGGTGCCGTACGGCCGGTTCGGCCGGCGGCTGCCCGAACCGCCCCCGGACGCACCGCAGGGACGGCCCGACCCGCGCCCCGCCCCGGGCCGGTAGGGTGGGCGGTCGTCGAACCGGGCGTCCCGCACAACGGCCGTCCGGGTACCGACCCCGCCCCCGTCGTCGTCCCGTCCTGCGGGCGACCCCGCCGCCCGGAGAGGAACTGCCGGCCATGGCCTGCGACCTCTGGCTCGTCCCGCTCGTGGACGTGCTGAGCCACAGCCCCGACAATCCCTTCAGGGACGATCTCGCCCTCTACAACTCGGTGTTGGCCTCCCGCGGGCTGCCCGAGGTGCCGGTCTACCAGTACGTGCCGGGGCTGAGCGGGGCGGTCGAGCCGATAGCCGCCTTCGACTACGACTCGCTGCACTTCCTGCGCCGCGCCTACCTGCTGGGCCTCACCGGGCTGGACATCACGCCGGTGGACTCGCTCGGCGGCGACTACGAGCAGCTGCTGGAGATGTTCGAGAGCAGCGCCGAACAGTCGCACCTGGTCTGGCACTTCGACCACGCGGGTGCCTACGTGCCGATAGAGTTCCCGGCGCCGCTGGTGGACGACGCACTGCTCGCCTCCGGTGGTCCGCTCGGCTCCAGCCACGGGCTGCTGCGCGAACTGCAGGCCGTCGCCCCGGCGCTGGGCCTCGACCCGCTCAACCCGCCGGGCCCGACCCGGCCGCTCGGCCCGACCGGCCTGGAGCAGCCGTTCGGGCCGCCGCTGGACGACCTGCACCCCTTCGCTCGCGAGCGGCACGCGTGGGCGGGCCTGTACGCGGCGGCGACCCGCAGCCTCGCCCAGGGCTCGATGGTGGTCTTCGCCTGAGGCGCCGCCCGCTGCATCCTCCCGCCCACCACGGCAGGCGGCCCTCCCGCCCGCTACCGCAGCGGCCCCTCCGGCGGCCGCTGGCGCGGCATGGTGGGTCGGGTGCCCGGCGGCGGCAGCACCCGCACCTGGGCGCCCACCCCGTTCTCGCTGCGCCCGCCCCAGGTGCCCGGGGCCTGGGTGGGCAGCTGGGTCATGGACGCGCGGAACTCCAGCATCCACTCCGAGGTCTCGG
This sequence comes from Kitasatospora sp. NPDC059803, assembly GCF_042732255.1. Lineage (NCBI taxonomy): Bacteria > Bacillati > Actinomycetota > Actinomycetes > Kitasatosporales > Streptomycetaceae > Kitasatospora > Kitasatospora sp. NPDC059803. Next base: position 27,503 of record NZ_JBHWIJ010000008.1, read on the forward strand.
TGCGGACCATGTCCGAGACGTCCTCGCAGAACCGGCGCAGCACGCCGAGGCAGCGCTCGGCGGCTTCGCCCGCGGTGCCCTCGGTCGGGCCGAGCACCTCGCGCACGCACTCCGACGCCCAGTCGAACTGGAAGGCCTCCAGCCGGCGTTGCAGCGCCTGCGCGGTGCTGACGTCACGCATCCAGCCGGAGGTGAGGCCGAACACCCGGTCGGTGCCGTAGCAGGCGGCGGCGAGGGCCAGGCCGACGTAGCCCCAGCTGGTGCCGTGCGAGACCGCGCCGGTCAGGTCGACCAGCGGCGCGGTCACCCCGCCCACCGCGAAGCCGGCCGTGCCGAACCGCAGCAGGCGCGCCCAGCGGCGCTTCCAGATCCGGTCCTTGCGGTACCACTCGATCGCCTCGACCGCCCGCTCCTCGGACCAGCGGTACAGCTCCTCCAGGCGCTCGGCCGGCTCGCCCCAGTCCCCGAGGGGGAACTGTCGAGTGCTCAGATCGGTCCGTCGGCGGGTGGACGCCTGGCGGGCGATGGTCGCGGCGGGCGGGTCCTCCTCGCCGATCTCCTTGCCCCAGGCACTCTCCTCGGGCTGCATTTCCGGCTGGCTCACCTGTGGGGCTCCCTGTGGCGGGCGGACTGCTGGGTCTGGCGGTCTGGCGGTCCATCGGCTGACGCGGCGTCTGCCGTTGGTTGTCCAACAGCACTTCTTACCGCCAAATGGCTGACCATGGGGTCGCTTCCCCGGTGATCGTTACCGGATTCGGCCACCGGAGCCCGAGGTGGAAGGGATGCGGGGGGCGGCGAGATTTCACCCGTCCGAGGGAGGGTCCGGTGACCCGCCGTCCTGACTCGGGCACCCGGTGCGCACCGAGCCGGTCCGAGTTGGAGGTTTCTCCGACATCCTCGGCGTACGGACCTCCCCGACTGGAGGATCGGACGGGACCGGAGAGCGGCCGGAACTGGCCACCGACTACCCTTGCCAAGCGTGAAGGTCCTCGTCATCGGCGGCGGCGCCCGCGAACATGCCCTGTGCCGCTCTCTGTCCCAAGATCCCGCTGTCTCCGAGCTGCACTGTGCCCCGGGCAACGCCGGGATCGCGCAGGTGGCGACGGTCCACCCGGTCGACCAGCTGAACGGCGCGCAGGTCGCCGACCTGGCCGTGCGGCTCGGCGCCGCCCTGGTCGTCGTCGGCCCGGAGGCCCCGCTGGTCGCGGGCGTCTCCGACGCCGTGCGCGCGGTCGGCATCCCGGTGTTCGGCCCGTCCGCCGAAGCCGCCCAACTGGAAGGCTCCAAGGCCTTCGCGAAGGACGTGATGGCCGGGGCCGGCGTGCCCACCGCCCGCTCCTACGTCTGCACCACCCCTGCCGAGGCCGCCGAGGCGCTGGACGCCTTCGGCGCGCCGTACGTGGTCAAGGACGACGGCCTGGCCGCCGGCAAGGGCGTGGTGGTCACCTCCGACCGCGCGGCCGCGCTGGAGCACGCCGCCTCCTGCGAGCGCGTGGTCATCGAGGAGTACCTGGACGGCCCCGAGGTGTCGCTGTTCGCGATCACCGACGGCACCACCGTCGTCCCGCTCCAGCCCGCGCAGGACTTCAAGCGCGCGCTGGACGGCGACGAGGGCCCCAACACCGGCGGCATGGGGGCCTACTCGCCGCTGCCGTGGGCGCCCGCCGGGCTGGTCGAGGAGGTCCAGCAGAGCGTCCTGCAGCCGACCGTCGACGAGCTGCGCCGCCGGGGCACCGAGTTCTCCGGCCTGCTGTACGCGGGCCTCGCGCTCACCTCGCGCGGCACCCGGGTGATCGAGTTCAACGCCCGCTTCGGCGACCCGGAGACCCAGGTCGTGCTGGCCCGGCTGCGCACCCCGCTGGCCGCCGTCCTGCTGGCCGCCGCCACCGGCACCCTGGACCAGCTGGAGCCGCTGCGCTGGGACGAGGGCGCGGCCGTCACCGTGGTCGTCGCCTCCGAGGGTTACCCGGCCGCGCCGCGCACCGGTGACCCGATCGAGGGCCTGGCCGAGGCCGAGGCCGACGGCACCGCGTTCGTCCTGCACGCCGGTACCAGGGCCGACGAGGACGGCCGGGTGCTGAGCGCCGGCGGCCGCGTCCTGTCGGTCACCGCGACCGGCGCCGACCTGGTGGAGGCGCGCGACCGCGCGTACGCCGCCGTGGACCGGATCACCCTCAAGGGCGGCCAGCACCGCACCGACATCGCCCTGAAGGCAGCCACCGAGTAGGCCCTGCCCCGCCTCCGCCCGCAGGGCGCCGCGCACCATGGGATTTCCCCCCATGGACGCAGCGCCCTGCGGCGTTTCCGGGGCGGGAGTGACTCCGGGGGCCGGCGCACCGTTCGGCGGTCGGATTCCAGCCCATCGGGTGACAGCACCCGCATCCGGCTGACGTAGCCGGGCGCCCGGCCTTATGGTGCGCTGGATCGCAGTGCGACGTGGCCGTGCGCCGGGGTCGCCGCCGGGTAGCGGTGTTCCCACGGGGGGATGCTGGACGGCGTCCGGCCGGGCGGGTGCCCGGGTGCTTCGCACCGGACCGGTCGTGACCGTCCGGAATCCGGGCGGTGTCACCGGGACGAGTGGAAACCGGGGCGATCCGGAACACCCACCCGGGCCGGTGCGTCGAACATGGCAGAAGCGCCACACAGCATGCACTACCGGGGATCGGACGCCTCCGCTTCCCGGTCGGAACTGATCGTTTCGAGTCGGCTCAGGGCCCGTCGCCGGGCGCCCGAGGGCTCCGAAGGGGGTGCCGCACCGTATGGCCGCAGTCGACACCGCGCGCGCTCACGCCCAGGCGGTCCTGCGGGTCCGAGGTCTCGCCCTGGCCGCCGCCGTCATGCCCGCCGCCGTCGCGGTGGTCCTGCTCGCGGGCCGGTTCACCGGGCGGATCGGCGCACCCGGCTCCTCCGACGCCACCGGGTGGGACGCCGCCCGCTGGGCGGTCTGCGCAGTGGCCGCGCTGACCCTCCTGGTGGCCGGGCTGACCGCCCGCGCCTACCACCGGGCCGTCCCGCCCCGGACCCCGGCCGTCCCGCTGAAACGCGTCGAGGCGCCCGAGCTGTACCGGCTGATCGACGAACTCGCCGACCGGCTGGACGTGCCCGCGCCCTCCGCGGTGGCCCTCACCCCGGACTGCGACAGCTGGCTGGAGGACGTGCCGCAGGCTCGGCGGGCCCGCCCGCTGCGGCCGCACCCCGAGCCGCCCGGCCCGGTCCTGGTGATCGGCTCGCCCTTCCTGTGGTGGATGCGGGCCGGCGAACTGCGCGCCCTGCTCGCCCCCGTGGTGGCCGGCACCGCCGCCTCCGCCGACCCGGAGATCGCCGCCGCCCGCCGCTTCCTGCGCAGCCTGGACGCCAGCCTGGACTCCGGCCATGCCGCCCCCGGCCTCGGCGGCGGCACCCTGGCGGGCCCGCCCCGGCCGGAGCGCCGCGGTCCGGCCGGGCTCGCCGAGCGGATCACCCGCGGGATCACCCGCCGGCTGCTCGGCGCCTGCCGCGGCCACGCCGCCGAGCTGGAGCGCTCCGTCGCGAGCTGGGCCTCCGAGCAGGCCAGGACGGTCGACTACGGCCTGCGGATCGCCGCCCAGGAGCAGGTCGGCCTGGCCTACGCGGGCTGGGACCGGCTGCTCACCCGGGTCGCGCTGCCCGCCTGGCGGCTCGGCCGCCACCCCGCCCATCTCAACGCCGGCGTCGTCTCCGCCCTCACCGAGCTGTCCCGGCGCGACCGCCTGGCCGACGGCTACGGCACCCGGCTCGGCGACCGCCCCGCCTGCGACCTGCTGGAGGAGCCCGGCACCGTCGACCGGGCGGTCTCCCGGCTCGCCGCCGAGCTGTTCTTCGGCAGCCCGGCCGCCGGCGCCTGGCACGAGCTGGAGTGGACCGACTACCCGGCCGACGTGGTGGACGCCGGCTGGCGGGCCCGTGCTGCCGCCCTCCAGACCGCCCTGGACCGGCTCGCCCCGCAGGCCCGCCCCGGCTCCCCGACGCTCACCCGGCTGCTGGTCCGGCTCGCCGAGGGCGAGGGGGAGCAGCTGGCCGCCGCGCTGGCCGCCCAGCTGGCCCGCACCACCGCCCCGGCCCCGCTGCTCGAAACCGCCCGCAGCGGCCGTGACCTGCTGGTCGACCACGTCACCGCGATGGTCTGCTGCGCCGCCGTGGACACCGCGGGCGGCGCGCCCGGCCTGGACTGGCTGGACGGTCCGGTGCTGCTGCTGGGCGGGATCCGCCGTACCGACCTGGCCGGGCCGGTCGCCCAGGCCGTCGAGCAGGGCCAGGACGGCCCGCTGCGGGCCTGGCTGGACGCCGCCGACGTCCGTCTGGAGAAACCCGTCCGGTTGTGAGCCGGACAGGCGGCGCTCGGCGCTCCGGCGCGCGCCCCCAAACCGACCGGCGGGCGGCCGTCTTCGCAGGCCGGAGGCCCGGCCGGGGGAGGGCGTGAGATTCCCGGCACCAATTGCGACCACAGGGTGACGGAGCGCCAGCACTCTGTGGTGTATTAGACCGCACGCACATCCGGGGGGCACGTGCCAACCGGGCGGAAGTGCACCTGGGAGGGGCGCGTGGGCACGGAACTCAACCGCCGCTGGGAGTCCGGAACGCACGCTTACAGCGTCTCCGACCCCTTCGGCCAGGGCCCGCTGCCCTGGCTGCGCAGCCCGGACCAGTACCTGGCCGGCGCCGAGGGCGCCGTCCCCTGGTACGTCTCGGTGAACGCGCCCGGCCAGCGGCCGCTGGCGGTCGGCGCCCGGCCCAAGCCGCCGGTCGGCACCCCGCAGAGCGCCAACGACGTGGACCAGCAGATCAAGGGCTTCGCCTCGGCCGGGGTGATCCGCCCCGGCGGTTCGGTGGACTTCCGGGTCACCGTCAACCCGCCCCGCGAGTTCACCGTGGACGTCTGGCGGATCGGCCACTACGGCGGCGACGGCGCCCGCCACATGACGTCCAGCCCGCTGATCGCCGGGCTGGCCCAGCCCGCCCCGCTGGTGGTCGAGCGGACGGTCTCCTGCCACCACTGGTGGCACTCCTGGCGGTTGCAGATCCCGGTGCACTGGAAGCCCGGCGCGTACGTCGCCGTGCTGACCACCGCGGACATGCTGCACCGCAGCCACATCCCGTTCACCGTCCGGGACTTCGAGGACCGGGAGCACGCCGCCGAGCTGCTCCTGGTGGTCCCGGACGTGACCTGGCAGGCCTACAACCTGTTCCCCGAGGACGGCCGCAGCGGCGCCAGCCTCTACCACGCCTGGGATGGTCTGGGCGGCCTGGTCGGCGAGCCGGAGGCGGCCGTCACGGTCTCCTTCGACCGCCCGCACGCCACCGCCGGGCTGCCGCTGCACGTCGGCCACGCCTACGACTTCATCCGCTGGGCCGAGCGCTACGGCTACGACCTCTCCTACGCCACCGCCACCGACCTGCACGCGGGCCTGGTCGACCCGGGGCGGCACCGGGCGCTGATCTTCCCGGGCCACGACGAGTACTGGTCCGAGCCGATGCGCCGGGCCGTCGAGCAGGCCAGGGACGACGGCACCTCGCTGGTGTTCCTGTCCGCCAACACCATGTACTGGCGGGTCGAGCTGACCGCCGCCGCCTCCGGCGAACCCAACCGGCTACTCAACTGCCGCAAGCGGCAGAAGGTCCAGCCGGGCAGCCCGGCCGTCGGGGTGCCCGGTTCGGCCAGCGCGCTGTGGCGGGACGCCGGCGAGCCCGAGCAGCAGGTGCTCGGCCTGCAGTACTCGGGCCGGGTCGCCGCGCCCGTCCCGCTGATCGCCCGGCACACCGCGCACTGGCTCTGGGACGGTACGGGCCTGCAGGAGGGCGACGAACTGCCCGGCCTGGTCGCCGGCGAGGCCGACCGCTACTACCCCAAGGTGGCGCTGCCCGAGCACACCGAGCGGGTGCTGCTCGCGCACTCGCCGTACCAGGACCTCGGCGGCCGCACCCGCTACCAGGAGACCTCGCTGTACCGGGCGCCCAGCGGCGCGTACGTGTTCGCGGCCGGCACCTTCGCCTGGTCGCCCGCGCTGGGCCGCCCCGGCCTCACCGACGAGCGGATCCAGCGGGCCACCGCGAACCTGCTCGACCGCCTCGGCAAGAACGAGCCCGCCCCCGGCAAGAACGGTGCCGCCCCCGGCAAGAACGGTGCCGCCCTCGGCCGGAGCGGGGCCGCCCTCGGCCAGAAACGGGGTCTCGGGGGTTCGTGAAAGACTGCGGGGGCAGTGACCTCCCCTTTCGCGCGCCCCACGCCCGCGAACGACCCCTGAGGACTGAGACACCTTGAGCGGATTTGTCACCAAGCCCGAGCCGGTCCAGGTGCCCGGCCTGGTCCACCTGCACACCGGCAAGGTGCGCGACCTCTACCGGACCGAGTCGGGCGAGCTGGTCATGGTCGCCAGCGACCGGATGTCCGCCCACGACTGGGTGCTGCCGAACGAGATCCCCGACAAGGGTCGCGTCCTCACCCAGCTGTCCCTGTGGTGGTTCGAGCGGATCGCCGACATCGTCCCCAACCACGTGATCTCCACCGAGGTCCCGTCCGGCGCCCCCGCCGACTGGAAGGGCCGCACGCTGATCTGCCGCAGCCTGGACATGGTCCCGGTCGAGGCGGTCGCCCGCGGCTACCTGGCCGGCTCCGGCCTGGCCGAGTACCAGGAGAACCGCACGGTCTGCGGCATCGCCCTGCCGGAGGGCCTGGAGAACAGCTCCGAGCTGCCCGCCCCGATCTACACCCCGGCGCTCAAGGCCGAGGTCGGCGAGCACGACGAGAACGTCTCCTACGAGGAGACCGCCCGCCGGATCGGCGCCGACCTGGCCGCCCAGCTGCGCCGCACCACCCTGGACGTCTACGGCCGGGCCCGGGACATCGCCCGCGACCGCGGCATCATCCTGGCCGACACCAAGTTCGAGTTCGGCCTGCTGGACGGCGAGCTGCTGATCGGCGACGAGGTGCTCACCCCGGACTCCTCCCGGTACTGGCCGGCCGACGAGTGGCAGCCCGGCCGCTCGCAGCCGTCCTTCGACAAGCAGCTGATCCGCGACTGGCTGGTCTCCCCGGCCTCCGGCTGGGACCGCTACAGCGAGCAGCCGCCGCCGGAGCTGCCGGCCGAGCTGGTCGAGCAGACCCGCGCCAAGTACATCGAGGTGTACGAGCGGCTGACCGGCACCGCCTGGGCCTGACGCCCGGCCGCCCGCGAGCCGGTGCCCGGTCCTGGACCGATCTGGATCGGCCTAGATCCAGCCGTGCTCGCGGGCGATCCGCACCGCCGCGTGCCGGTTCTCGGCGCCCAGCTTCCCGGCCGCCGAGGACAGGTAGTTGCGGACGGTGCCGGGGGACAGTGCCGCCCGTTCGGCGATCTCGGTGATCGAGGTGCCGTCGGCGGCCAGTTCCAGGACGTCCGTCTCGCGCGGGGTGAGCGGGGTCTCGCCCGCGCTGATCGCGTCCGCGGCCAGCTCCGGGTCCACGTACCGGCCGCCGGCCCGGACGGTCCGGATGATGCCGGCCAGGTCGGCCGCCGAGACGGTCTTCGGCAGGAAGCCGCGCACCCCGACCTCCAGCGCCCGCTTGAGGTAGCCGGGGCGGCCGTGGCCGGTGACGATCATGCAGCGGCAGTCCGGCAGCAGCCGGCGCAGTTCGGTGGCCACCTCGATGCCGTCCTTGCCGGGCATCTGGAGGTCCAGCACCGCGACGTCCGGGCGGTGGGCCTGCGCCATCGCCAGCGCCTCCGGCCCGGAGCCGGCCTCGGCGACCACGGTGATGTCCTCCTCCAGGGAGAGCAGCGCGGCCAGCGCGCCCCGGATCAGGTGCTCGTCGTCGGCGAGCAGGACACGCACGGGTGCGGGGTCGGTCATCGGGCGGTCCTCCGTCGGTGGGTGCGGGTCAGAGCGGTACGGCGGCGAGCATCCGGAAGGTGCCCTGGGCGGTCTCGGGGATGGTCAGTTCGCCGTCGTGGGCGGCCAGCCGTTCGCGCAGGCCGCGCAGTCCGGTGCCGCCGCCCTGCGAGGGGAGCGGGACGGCGGGCACCCCGTCATTCTCCAGCTCCAGGACGGCGCGGCCGTCCTGGAGGTCCAGCCGGATCAGGCAGTGGGCGGCCTCGCTGTGCCGCAGCACGTTGGTGGTGGCCTCGCGGATCACCCAGCCGAGCACCGACTGGATCGGCGGCGGCAGTTGGTCGGCGTTCTCGCCGAGGTCGATCTCGCAGGCGACGTCGGCGCTGCGGAGCACCGCGCGGGCGCCGATCGCCTCGGCGTGCAGGTCGGCGGTGCGGTAGCCGCGGATGACGTCCCGGACCTCGCGCTGCGACTCCTGGGCGATCCGTTGCACCTCGGCCATCTGGTCGGCGGCCTCCGGGCGCCCGCGGCGGGCGAACTGGACGGCGAGTTCGCTCTTGAGCGCGATGGTGGTGAGGTTGCGGCCCATCACGTCGTGCAGGTCGCGGGAGAACCGCAGCCGCTCCTCGGCGACGGCCAGCCGGGACTGGGCCTCGCGGGCGGTCTCCAGTTCCCAGATGATCGCGGTCACCCAGGCGAAGCTGCGGCAGGTGCCGACGAGGGCGGTCAGGCTGATCGCCGCCCCGACCGCCAGTCCGGCCGTGGTGGCTGGGCTCACCCCGGTCAGCAGCATCGCCGGGGCGGTCAGCAGGATCAGGCCGAGTCCGGCGGGGAAGACCTGGCGCAGGGGCAGGCCCACGCTGATCGGACCGATGGCGGCGCACAGCATGGCGATGGCGATCGCCGCGGTGAACGGAGTCCCTCCGGGCTGCCCGGATTCGGCGGCGGACGGGCCCAGCAGCAGGACGGCCCAGGAACCGGCGACCGAGAGCGCGCTGTTGACGATCAGCCAGCGCAGGTGCTCGGTGGGGCGGTGCAGGTAGTGGTCGAGCGAGGTGCGGAACGCCCGGAGGCAGAGCAGGGTGGACGCGAGCGAGACGACCAGGGTGACCCGGACGGCGCCGACCGACCGGTCGAGGTTCGCGACGGAGGAGGCGCTGAGCACCAGGTTCACCGGAACGATGCACCAGGCCACCATGTAGAGCGACCAGCGGAAGTACAGCTCGGCGCGTTGGGGCTTGCCGAAGCCCTTCCATCTGCGAACCGGCCCCTGGACGGCCATCGAATCGCTCCCCGTATCGATCAAGATCGTGTCGCTACCTTCATATCAGAGGCGGAACGGGGGTCTGACCTTCGCACTTCCAGAGAGGGTGCCCGCCGGGGCGTCAGCGGCGCGACTCCCAGCGGAAGTAGCGCACCGCGCCCCAGACCGCCAGGCCGAGCCAGACGGCGCCGGTCACCAGGTGCGGGGCGGCGGTGGACCAGGTGCCGGCGAAGCCGGTGGCGGCGGCCGAGCCGTCGCTGCCGGTCCAGCCGATCCGGATCAGCTGGAAGGCCGGGGTGGTGGGCAGCAGGCGGCAGAAGTCGGCCAGCCCGGGGGGCATGATCTCCAGCGGGATGAGCAGGCCGGAGCCGAACTGGGAGACCAGCAGCACCGGGAGGGTGGTGATGCCGGCGGTCTCGACGGTCTTGGTGAAGGCGCTGGAGATGGCGGCCAGTGCGATGAAGACGGCGATGCTCAGGACCAGCCCGACGGCCAGCAGCAGCGGGTTCACCGGCGTGCTGAGCTTGAGGAGGGCGGCTGCGCCGACGCCGACCACGGCGCACATCATCAGGGCGAGGCTCACCGAGGGCACCGCCGTGCCGGCCAGGATCTCGATGTCCCGGGCCTCGCCGGTGCGCAGCCGCTTGAGCACCAGCTCGTTGCGGCGGGCGACGTACGCGGCGGTCAGGTTGTAGTAGACGACGAAGGCGAGGATGCCGCCGATGGTGCCGGTGATCAGCAGCGTGTCGACGTCCAGTCCGGGGTGGGACTCGGCCTGCTGCTTGAGCATGTTGCGCCGGCCTGCGATCAGCAGCAGCGGCAGCAGCAGCGCGGTGAACAGGGCGGCCCGGTTGCGCAGCAGCAGGGTGGCCTCGGCGCGGCCGAGGGAGAGCAGTCGGCGGGCGGTGGTGCTCTGCGGGCCGGCGGCGGTCTTGGCGGCGGTGGCGGTGGTCATCGGGCGGATCCGATCAGGCGGCGGCGGGCGGTGCGGGCGGTGGGGGCGGCGGGCGACTGGGGCGGGGCCTGGTGGGCGGCCTCGGAGGCGATGGCGAGGAAGGCCTCCTCCAGCGAGGCGCTGCGGGCGTCCAGGGAGCCGAGCGCGATCCCGTGCTGCTGGGCCCAGCCGAGCAGTTCGAAGAGGGTGCGCTGGAGGCCGCCGGTCTGCACGGTGACCTTGCGGCCGTCGACGGCGATCTCGGCCCCGGCGAGGACCGGCAGCGCGGTCCCGGTGAACTCGGGGAGGTCGAAGCTGATCCGGGAGGGCCGGCCGGCGATCACCTCGGCGACGGTGCCGGTGGTGACGACCCGGCCGCCGTGCATGATGGCCAGCCGGTCGGCGAGCTCCTCGGCCTCCTCCAGGTAGTGCGTGGTGAGCAGCACGGTGGTGCCCTGGGCGCGCAGTTCGCGGACCAGCCGCCAGACGGCGGCGCGCGCCTCGGGGTCGAGGCCGGTGCTGGGCTCGTCCAGGAAGAGCACCTCGGGGCGGCCGAGCAGGGCCATTGCGAGGTCGAGCCGGCGCCGCTCGCCGCCGGACAGCTGCTTGACGCGGACGTCACGGCGGTGGCCGAGGCCGACCAGCTCCAGGGCCTCGTCGACCGGGCGGGCGCCGCTGGTCATGCCGGCCCAGCTGCGGCCGGTCTCGGCGATGGTGAGGTCGCCGGGGAAGCCGCCCTCCTGGAGCATGATGCCGATCCGCGGGCGGACGGCGGCGCGCTCCCGGTGGGGGTCGTGGCCGAGCACCCGGACGGTGCCGCCGGACGGGGCGGCCAGGCCCTCGATGAGCTCCATGGCGGAGGTCTTGCCCGCCCCGTTGGTGCCGAGCAGGGCGAACAGCTCACCGCGGCCGACGGTCAGGTCGATGCCTCGGACGGCGTGGTAGCCGGTGGTGCCGGTGCCGTAGTGGCGGTGCAGGTCGGTGACCTCGATCACGCTGTCGCCGGGGCGCAGGGGCTGGCTCGTTTCCATGGCTCAAGCCTTCCGCCTCCCCGGTCGGGCGGGCAGTGCGCGCCGTCATGAGCCGGCGGTGGAGATCCACGGGTCGGCGATGACAAATGTCATGGGCCCGGGATCAAGGTGGCGCGGGAATGCCGAAAGGCCCCCTCGATCGAGGGGGCCTTTCGTTCTGGAGCGGACGACGAGATTCGAACTCGCGACCCTCACCTTGGCAAGGTGATGCTCTACCAACTGAGCCACGTCCGCAGGTCTAACTATGGAGTTGTGCTGTGCTCGCACACTGCGAGCGGACGACGAGATTCGAACTCGCGACCCTCACCTTGGCAAGGTGATGCTCTACCAACTGAGCCACGTCCGCATGGTGCCTGGTGGGGCACCCGCCGCCTCTTCGGATCTCTCCGTTGCGGCGACGAGGATTACTCTACAGCATCGTTCGGGGTGGTCGCCCCACCCTTTCGGTCCAGGCGGGCGGGGCGACCGGGGTGCCCGGGGCGGTCAGTTCGCCTCGGCGAACTGCTCGTACACGTGCTTGGGGATGCGTCCGCGGGCCGGCAGCTCCATGCCGCGCGACAGGGCCCAGGCGCGCACCGCGGCCGGGTCCGGGGTGAGCGCGGTGCGGCGGAAGGACTTTCCGGTGCGGCTCTGGCGGCGGCCGGCCGCGACGAACGGAGCGAGGGCCTCCCGCAGCTTTTCCGCGTTGTCCACGGACAGGTCGATCTCGTACGACTTCCCGTCGACGCCGAAGTGGACGGTTTCCGCCGCGGCGCCGCCGTCCAGGTCGTCGGAGAGCGTGACAACTACACGCTGAGCCATGGGTGTCAATCCTCTCGGGCAATTCGGCCGCCGGTCCGCGGGGTGCGTCCGGGGGCCTGATGTGCACCACTCGCGCAAGCGCATACGGGCAGGCCTGGTGGCCCGCCGGATACGCAGCACTTGCCGCGACAGGTGGCCCTATTCTGCACCCGAAGGGGGTCGAAATCGAAGAGTCCGGCATTCTTTTCCGGATATTCACGTGTCTTCGCCGGAGTGCCGGATACCGGAGTGCGGGACGGGTCGATCTGTCCCGGAGTGCCGTATTCGGGTGTTCTTCGGGTGTTCTCGTTCCGGGGGCCGAATCCGTGGAAACCGCGCGGCCCGGCCGGGGGTTCACGGGCGCGGATCCCTTGCCGCGTAAGGGTCTCGGGTCTACGCGCGTCGCCTGCCCCGGCCAGCAATCCCGCCCGAAACCCCCGGTAGTCTGGAGTTCCCCCGCCTCACCGAAGACACCACCGGGAGTGCCAGTGGCACGCGTCGTAGTCGACGTCATGCTCAAGCCGGAGATCCTCGACCCCCAGGGCCAGGCGGTGCAGCGTGCACTGCCCCGTCTCGGATTCACCGGGATCGCCGACGTCCGCCAGGGCAAGCGTTTCGAGCTGGAAGTGGAGGGCCCGGTCGACGACGCCGCGCTCGCCCGTATCCGCGAAGCCGCCGAGACCTTTCTCGCCAACACCGTGATCGAGGACTTCACCGTCCGCGTCGAGGAGGCGGCGAAGTGACCACCCGCGTTGGCGTCGTCACTTTCCCCGGCTCCCTCGACGACCGTGACGCCCAGCGCGCGGTCCGCCTGGCCGGCGCCGAGCCGGTCGCGCTCTGGCACCGTGACAAGGATCTCCACCAGGTCGACGCCGTCGTCCTGCCGGGCGGATTCAGTTACGGCGACTATCTGCGCTGCGGCGCGATCTCCCGCTTCTCGCCCGTGATGGACACCGTCATCGAGCAGGCGAAGCTGGGAATGCCGGTCCTCGGTATCTGCAACGGCTTCCAGGTGCTCTGCGAATCGCACCTGCTGCCCGGCGCGCTCACCCGCAACGACTCGCTGCACTTCGTCTGCCGCGACCAGAAGCTGCGCATCGAGAACACCGGTACCGCCTGGACCCGGGATTACTCGGCGGGCCAGGAAATCGTCGTTCCGCTGAAGAACGGCGAGGGCCGGTTCGTCGCCGAGGAGCGCGTCCTGGACCAACTGGAGGCGGAGGGCCGGGTGGTGGCCCGTTACGTGGCCCGCGGCGATGCCGCTGACGGATGCGGTAACCCGAACGGTTCGTACCGCGACATCGCCGGCATCACCAACGCCGCCGGCAATGTCGTCGGCCTGATGCCGCACCCGGAGCACGCCGTGGAGCCGCTCACCGGTCCGACCGTCGAGGGCCTGGGCTTCTTCACTTCCGTCCTGAAGCAGCTGGTGAACGCCTGATGAGCCTCGACACCGTCAAGAACGCCGAGCAGACCCCGGACGTCGCCCAGCCCTGGGCCGAACTCGGCCTCAAGGAGGACGAGTACACGCGCATCCGCGAGATTCTCGGCCGCCGCCCGACCGGCGCCGAACTCGCGATGTACTCGGTCATGTGGTCGGAGCACTGTTCGTACAAGAGCAGCAAGGTCCACCTGAAGCAGTTCGGCGACAAGAAGCCCGACTCGGACGCGATGCTCGTCGGCATCGGCGAGAACGCCGGTGTGGTCGACGTCGGCCAGGGCTACGCCGTGACCTTCAAGGTCGAGTCGCACAACCACCCGTCGTACATCGAGCCCTACCAGGGCGCGGCCACCGGCATCGGCGGCATCGTGCGCGACATCCTCGCGATGGGCGCCCGCCCGGTCGCCGTGATGGACCCGCTGCGGTTCGGTGCGGCCGACCACCCGGACACCCGGCGCGTGCTGCCCGGGATCGTCGCGGGCATCGGCGGCTACGGCAACTGCCTGGGCCTGCCGAACATCGGCGGCGAGGTCGTCTTCGACTCCTGCTACCAGGGCAACCCGCTGGTCAACGCGCTGTGCGTGGGCGTCATGAAGCACGAGGACATCCACCTCGCGCAGGCCTCCGGCGCCGGCAACAAGGTCATCCTGTACGGAGCCCGCACCGGCGGCGACGGCATCGGCGGCGTCTCCGTGCTCGCCTCCGAGACCTTCGACGACAGCAAGCCGACCAAGCGTCCGGCCGTCCAGGTCGGCGACCCGTTCCAGGAGAAGCTCCTGATCGAGTGCACCCTGGAGATCTTCCGGGAGAAGCTCGTCAAGGGCATCCAGGACCTGGGCGGCGCCGGCCTGTCCTGCGCGACCTCGGAGCTGGCGAGCGCCGGCTCCGGCGGCATGCGGGTCGAGCTGGACACCGTGCCGCTGCGCGACAACACGCTCTCGCCCGAGGAGATCCTCATGAGCGAGTCGCAGGAGCGCATGTGCGCCATCGTCGAGCCCGGCAAGGTCGACCGCTTCCTGGAGATCTGCGAGAAGTGGGACGTCATCGCCACCGTCATCGGTGAGGTGACCGACGGCGAGCGCCTGGAGATCTTCTGGCACGGCGAACTCGTCGTCGACGTGCCGCCGCGCACCGTCGCCCACGAGGGCCCGACCTACCAGCGCCCGTACGCCCGCCCGAGCTGGCAGGACGCGCTGCAGGCCGACGCCCCCACCGGCGAGCGGCTGGCCCGCCCGACCACCGGCGAGGGCCTCAAGGCCGACCTGCTGAAGGTCGCCGGCTCCCCGAACCAGGCCTCCAAGTCCTGGATCACCGACCAGTACGACCGCTACGTGCTCGGCAACACCGTGCTCTCGGTCGGCGAGGACTCGGGCATGATCCGGATCGACGAGGAGACCAACCTCGGCGTCTCGGTCGCCACCGACGGCAACGGCCGCTACACCAAGCTGGACCCGTACACCGGCGCCCAGCTGGCCCTCGCCGAGGCCTACCGCAACGTCGCGGCCGGCGGCGCCAAGCCGCTCGCGATCTCCGACTGCCTCAACTTCGGCTCCCCCGAGGACCCGGACGTGATGTGGCAGTTCGCCGAGGCCACCCGCGGCCTGGCCGACGCCTGCCTGGTGCTCGGCACCCCGGTCACCGGCGGCAACGTCTCGCTGTACAACCAGACCGGCGAGGTCGCCATCCACCCGACCCCGGTGGTCGCGGTGCTCGGCGTCATCGACGACGTCACCCGGCGCACCCCGGCCGCCTTCGCCGAGGAGGGGCAGCTGCTCTACCTGCTCGGCGACACCGCGGACGAGCTCGGCGGCTCGGCCTGGTCGCAGGTGGTCCACGACCACCTGGGCGGTCTGCCGCCCAAGGTCGACCTGGAGCGCGAGCGGCTGCTCGGCGACATCCTGATCGCCGCCTCGCGCGACGGCATGATCGACGCCGCGCACGACCTCTCCGACGGCGGCCTCGGTCAGGCGCTCGTGGAGAGCTGCCTCAAGGGCGGCCACGGCGCGCGGATCATCGTGCCCGAGGGCGCGGACCCGTTCGTGTTCCTGTTCTCCGAGTCGGCCGGCCGCGCCGTCGTGGCGGTGCCGCGCAGCGAGGAGCTCCGGTTCAACGACATGTGCACCGCGCGCGGCCTGCCGGCCACCCGCATCGGTGTCGTGGACGGCGAATCCCTGGACGTCCAGGGCCAGTTCACCGTCTCGCTGGCCGAGCTGAAGGACGCCCACACCGGCGTCATCGAGGCTCTGCTCGCCTGACCCGCACGGTTCGAGGGGCGGACGGTCCGACGGGGCCGTCCGCCCTTCGGCGTATGTTGGGGGCCATGCCCCCCAAGCCCCGTACCTACCAGCCGCAGAAGGTGCGCATCGCGCTCGCGGCGCAGACCGGCGCGCTGCGCGACGCCGTCCGGCAGCTCTGTGAACGCCCGGACGCCGAGCAGTGGTTGGCCCGGCCGACCAGGCTGGGGGAGTGGACGGTCCGCGAGCTGATCGCGCACCTCGCCGTCCAGCTCGCCTTCGTCCCCGAGCACCTCGACGATCCGCTGGAGGGGCGGGCGCCGTTGGACCTGCCGGGGTGGGTGGCCGCGGTCGGCACGGTCGCGCCGCTGCTCGACGAGCAGGCCCGGGCGAGGGCCGCCGGCGACTTCGGCGGGGACGCGGCCTCGGTGGCGCAGGCCTTCACCCGGGCGGCGGACGCGCTGACCGGCCTGCTGGACCGGCCCGAAGCCGCCGACCCGGTACGGCGGTTCGAGATCCGGCTCGGCTCGATGACACTCGCCGACATGCTGGTGACCAGGCTGGTGGAGGCCGTCGTGCACGCCGACGACCTGGCCGCCGCGCTCGGCCTCGACGGCTTCCCGCACGACCGCCAGGCCGTCGCCGCCGTCACCCGGCTGCTGGCCGACGCCTTCGCCGACCGCACGCCGGGCGGCGCGGTCGAGCTGCGGATCCCGCCGTACGCCGTCGTGCAGGCCGTCGAGGGCCCCCGGCACACCCGGGGCACCCCGCCGAACGTGGTCGAGACCGACCCGCTGACCTGGATCCGGCTGGCCACCGGCCGGGCCGACTGGGCGGCCGCGGTGGACGCGGCGGCGGTCTCCGCCTCCGGCGAGCGCAGCGACCTGCGGGAGTACCTGCCGGTGCTCGGGTAGCCGCGCTTCAGGGGGCGTCCTACGGCACCGACGGCCCGCTGAGGTAGGTGCCGTTCTCCGAGTACGGCCAGGCGTTCGGCTCGCAGCCCTTGAGCCCGTAGATCTGCTGCATCATCGCGGGCGCCGGCTTGCCCGGGCCGGGGCAGGTCTCGTGCCCGTGGCCTATCCGGTGGCCGACCTCGTGGTTGATGATCAGCGCCCGGTACTCGTCGAGCGGGCCGCTGAACTGCGGTGAACCGGTGTTCCAGCGCTTGGAGTTGACGAGCACCTGGTTGCCGACGTTGCAGTTCACCTCGCCGTGGGTGTCCAGGCCGGAGGCGCCGCAGATCCGGTCCACGGTGGCCGGCGAGGCGATCTTCACGGTGAAGTCGTACCCGCCGCCGGCGACCAGCTGGAAGCCGTTCTTGCGGTCGTTGGTCCAGCCGCGCTTGTCGCCGAGGAAGCCGTGGATCTGGGCGGCGGCGGAGGCGGCGTCGATGCCTATGCCGTCCTCGACCTCCACCCGGTAGCGGCGCACGGTGCCGCGTCCGACCGGCTGGGCGGTGGCGGCGGCGATGCTGAAGGTGCCCGCGCCCTTGGCCGGGCCGGGGTCGGGCGTGGTGGGGGCGGGCGGCGAGGGCGGGGCGGGGGGCTCGCTCGGGGTGTCGGTCGGCGTCGGGGTCGGTGTCGGGCCGGCGGGCGAGGGGGCCTGTTCGGTCGGCGGGGCGATCCGCGCCTGGGCGGTCGGCCCGCCGTCGGGCGCGTCCAAGGAGCGGGTCAGCACGGCCGCTGTACCGCCCAGCACCGCCACCGCCGTGACCAGCGCCGCGAGCATGCCGGGCCCGAGCCGGCGCGGCGGCCGGCGGCGTCGTCGGCCGCGGGCACTGCTGCTCCTGGCGGCGGATCTGGCTGCGGGCATGATCGACACCCTGACATGGCGAACGGGTGAATGTCCACATACCGGGTATGCAGGCGTCCGGCCGCCGCCGCCGATCCCGGGACGGCGGTTGACCCTGGCGTCTCGGGTGGCAGACTGCCTGCATGGCGATTCACCGGAATCTTCTCGACGGCCCCGACCCGACCCTTCTCCCGGAGGACGAGCAGCCCTACCGCATGCTGGCGGAGGAATCGGCCTCACCCACCCAGGTGGCCGCCGACTTCCCGACCTTCTGCCTCGCCTGGGCGATGCTCGCCGACGACGCCTACGCGGCCGGCCGCTACGTCGAGTCCTACGCCTACGCCCGGACCGGCTACCACCGCGGCCTGGACGCACTGCGCCGCAACGGCTGGAAGGGCCACGGCCCCGTGCCGTGGGAGCACCGCGGCAACCGCGGCTTCCTGCGCTGCCTGGCCGGGCTCGCACGGGCGGCCGGCGCGATCAAGGACACCGAGGAGGAGGCCCGCTGCTGGCAGTTCCTGAAGGACAGCAGCGCGGAGGCGTACGCGGAGCTGAAGCAGTAGACCCGCACGGCTGCTGAGGCAGCGGACCCACAACACAGGTGCGCCCCCCGGTGAAGTCCACCGGGGGGCGCATCCGCGTTCACACGGTGGCCGGGCTCAGCCCGGCCACCGGGCTCACTTCAGGCGGTTGCCGGCCGAGCGCAGCTGCTGCGCGGCCTCCAGCACGCGGGCGGCCATGCCCGCCTCGGCGAGCTTGCCCCAGGTGCGCGGGTCGTAGGTGTTCTTCTTGCCGACCTCGCCGTCGACCTTCAGCACGCCGTCGTAGTTGCGGAACATGTGGTCCACGACCGGGCGGGTGAAGGCGTACTGGGTGTCGGTGTCCAGGTTCATCTTCACGACGCCGTTCTCCAGCGCGGTGGCGATCTCCGCCGCGGTCGAGCCCGAACCGCCGTGGAAGACGAAGTCGAACGGGTCGGTCTTGCCGTACTGCTTGCCGATCGCGTCCTGCAGCTCGCGCAGCAGCTCCGGCTTCAGCACGACGTTGCCCGGCTTGTAGACGCCGTGCACGTTGCCGAACGAGGCGGCCAGCAGGTAGCGGCCCTTCTCGCCCAGGCCCAGCGCCTCGGCGGTGCGCACGGCGTCGTTGACGGTGGTGTACAGCTCGTCGTTGATCTCGTGCGTGACGCCGTCCTCCTCGCCGCCGGTCGGGGTGATCTCGACCTCAAGGATGATCTTGGCGGCGGCGGCCTGGGCCAGCAGCTCCTGGGCGATCGCCAGGTTGTCGGCGAGGGTCTCGGCCGAGCCGTCCCACATGTGCGACTGGAACAGCGGGTTCCGGCCCTTGGCCACGCGCTCGGCGGAGACCGCCAGCAGCGGGCGGACGTAGCCGTCCAGCTTGTCCTTCGGGCAGTGGTCGGTGTGCAGCGCGACGGTGATGTCGTACTTGGCGGCGACGATGTGCGCGAACTCGGCCAGCGCCACGGCGCCGGTCACCATGTCCTTGTTGTGCTGGCCGCCCAGGAACTCCGCGCCACCGGTCGAGATCTGGATGATGCCGTCGCTCTCGGCCTCGGCGAAACCACGCAGTGCGGCGTGCAGGGTCTGCGACGAGGTGACGTTGATGGCCGGGTAGGCGAACTTGCCCGCCTTGGCCCGGTCCAGCATCTCGTTGTAGACCTCGGGAGTTGCGATGGGCATGCGATCCGCTCCTGTCGGGTTGCGGCGTACGGACGGTGCTGTCCGACGCTGTGTACGCCTTCGGTACGACTCCGTGCCGGCCGCCGACGCGCGGCGCTGCGGTGTGGCTCTCCGGCACCAAGGTTCGAGCGACCTCCGCGGTACGGCAATGAGGGTGGTGTGCCGCTGCGGACCGGACGCCCGTGCCATCCTCCCAGACTCGTGCCCGCAGGTCAGCAGGAGCCCGCCAGTCGGACCGTCGCCGGCGACGACGCGGACGGCCCGCTCCTACGACGTTCGGCGGACACCGGATACACCTGCCGGGCGAAGCCTCCGGACAGAACGGCCAGCTATCCTGCGGCCGTGGACTACAACCAGCTGGCCGTCAACCTTCTCGACGCCAAATCACTGATCTCGTCCGTCGGCGCCATCGGGCTGATCGCGATCATCTTCGCGGAGACCGGCCTGCTGGTCGGCTTCTTCTTCCCGGGTGACTCACTGCTGATCATCGCCGGCGTCGCGGCGTCGAACGCCGCCTCGTCGGTGCTCGGCGACGGCGCCAAGCTGCCGATCGCCGTCCTGCTCGTCGGCGCCCCGGTGGCCGCGGTCGCGGGGGCCCAGCTCGGGCACCTGATCGGGGTCAAGGTCGGGCCGAAGATGTTCGACAAGCCCGAGTCGAAGATCTTCCGCCGCGAGTACGTGATGAAGGCGGAGGAGTACTTCAACAAGTTCGGGCCCGGCAAGGCCGTGGTGCTGGCCCGCTTCATGCCGATCGTCCGGACCTTCCTCAACCCGGTCGCGGGCACCCTGGAGATGCCCGCCCGGACGTTCTTCCTGTGGAACGTCGTCGGCGGCGTGCTCTGGACCGAGTCCATGCTGCTGATCGGCTACTTCTTCGGCGACGCGCTCGCCCCGGTGATCGACAAGTACCTGATCCCGGCGGTGCTGCTGATCGTCCTGCTCTCGATCTCGCCGATCCTGATCGAGGTCCTGCGCGAGCGCAAGAAGCGGAAGGCCGGCGGCGCCGTGGAGAGCACCGAGGCCGACGCCGTGCAGAGCGGCGGCCGCCACCGGCGCGGCTGAGCACCGGGGCTTCGCGCAGTGCACGCGAAGGGGGGCGGGGCGCCGGGGCCGAGGCGCGGGACACACCCCCCCCCGCCCCCCGGGGGGGGGGGGGGGCGCGGGGGGCCGGCGCGGCGC